>CAZJGP010000157.1:0-14785 GCA_964545595.1 uncultured Flavobacteriaceae bacterium
AGGTCTAGAGAAAAATACCCACTCGTATGGTACATTGTTTTCATCTACATGTGCTATTTGGCTTTCAGGATGTCTTTCATTATAATCATTTATAAAAAAGTAAAATAACTTTCCGAATTCCATTTGCTCAGGTGCTTTTAACCTAAAGTTACTTATTTCATCTGTATCAGCTTCTTTGTTGAATTCAAAAGATATAACAACAGGGTTTTTAAGCTCACTTTCTTTAGGCTCTTTCATGTTTTTTTGTTCAGGGTAAGTCCATTTTTTATGTAATGGAATTGGAACACTAACAGCAAATTCATATAACTTAATAACTAAATAAGGTATTAAGAAACATAATGCAGAGGCTAAGAATATATATAGATAGTTTTCTTTATATAATTGAACTGTAAATATAAAACCTATAAGACCAAGAATTGCTGTAACTAAAGTGTAGAAAAACTCTGGCCAAAAATCAGTAATCTCTTCTAATATATTGTCAAAAAATTTACGCATTACTAGAATGTGTATTGAACCGTAAATTAAAAACAATACTTGAAAACTAATAAAGTTAGCTAAAGGTGAGTTTTGTAACACATTACCGTTAGATAATAAACCGGTAAGTCCAAATATTAATACCACTGCAAGCGTGTAAATAAAAAATGTTTTCTTATTCTTTTTAAAGAGTTTACGAAGTTTTGTAACAAAGCCCATAATAATACCTCCTAATACAAGCATTATTAAACCTAGTTTAAGGAATCCAGAACTCATGGCAATCATTGATAACATATTATTTTAGTTTAGATAGTAGCAGAAAGACCTAAAAAGGTGTTTTCATTATTTAGTTCAAAATTTATATTTGATTGATTGTAACTAATGTTGACTTCCCAATCAATTTCTAAAGGAACGAAATACTCGCAAAATACACTAATTAATTTTGAAGCAATTCCGTTTTCAGAGTATTTTTCTTTATTTTCTATGTTTGACAATTCAATATTTATATAATAAAAAGGATGTAAAACCCTTGTTTTATCAAGCTCTAAAGATGTGTTTATTCCTAAACTGTAATCTTTTTTTTCTTTTTTTATAGTGTTGTTAAGAGGTATGTATTCTTTTACAATAGTTACTTTCTCATTTAATATTTCACTTAAGCATAAACTTATTAAATTTTCGCTTCTAGATATTTTATAAGCAAGTGGTAGTGCTTTTGCTAATAAGAACACATATTCATCGGCAACTTTGTTTTTAATACCCCAAAATTCTAGTAAAAAAGAGTTTTCGGTACCATTGTATTCTAATGCTAGTTTTTTTTCTTCTTCTTCAATAAATACTTTATGTAGAAAAAATTCATTTTCTATTGGAGCAAAAAGCATTCTAGCATCGGCCTCTTCTTTTTTGCTTTTCTGTCTCATTTGAGCATAAGAAGCATCAGAGTTTATAGATACAGTAGAATGAAAAAGACCTTGTGGTAGAGCGTCATAAACACCATTTCTAGAAAGATTAATTTGAAGTTTATCTTTGATGTTTATATTGGCATCAATTATATCTCTTCTATATCCTCTTGTAAAAGTGCTTATGTTTTTTATAGTAATATCTTCATTAGAAAGTTCTGTGTTTTCTAATAATTCAGATACAATAACTTCAGCTTTTAGATTAACAAAAAAGCTATTTATTTCATTTTTAATGTCTTTAGCATTAACCATGTTTTGCGGCTTTTATATTAATTTATTTTCTTTTTCTACCAGCAGCAACAAATAAATTTTGCCAATGTCTATCGGTTAAATTGCTAATTTGAACACCGTTTATTCCATTTTTAGCTCGTCTTGATGTTGAGTGTACAAACATACCATGGCCAATGTAAACGCCTACGTGTGTTATGCGTTCGTATTGAGATCCAGATAAATTAAAAAATAATAAATCACCTTCTATTAAATGTTCTTGGCCAACAAACTTATCGGTAGAAGGAGAGGCAAATTGCTTTTCAGCGGTGCGTTCAATTAAGCTATTATAAACATCATGATATAAAAATTGAGAAAAGAAAGAGCAATCAATCCCAGCTCTGTTTTCTCCTCCCATTTGGTATGTTGTTCCTTCCCAAGAATCTATGAAATTATATAATTTAACACTATTAGCTTGTTCTGGTGTTATACCTAAAATTTCAGCATATTTTCTTTGTATAGGAAGTATAGCCTGTGAGTCTTTCTCTGTTGATTTTTTTTGAGTAAGTTCTTTTGCTTTATCAATGACTTCAGGTTCGTAACCAAAATCAGGGATTCTGCTTCCTCCACAAGAAAATAATAATAATGAAACGATAATTAAACTAAATTTTTGTTTAGGCATTATTTTTTTTTGTGTAAAAATAGTGAGTTAAAGTGTTATGATTATTTTTTTTCTTTTAACGGTGCAAAAAATCCGACATACAGCACAAAAATACTTTTAAAGTACATTAAAGTTCCTTTATTTTTGTGTGACAAGATATATATGCGATGCAATATTATAAATTACCTCTTTCAGTTAATAAAATTATTACAAATCAAGAAGCTGACACCTGTACAATAGAACAATCAATAGCACATTTTATTCATTTAATAGCTACTTCTCATTTTGGAGAATATGATTTTGATGAAACTTTTGGTTGTACTATTTGGAACATTGATTTTGATAATTTAACAAGTACTAATAAATTAAGGTATAGTATTGCTGAATCTATTGTAAAAACATTAACTATGCATGAGAAAAGGCTTACCAATATCAGCGTTGATGTAAATATTATTCAAGATGAATTTAGAGAGGTTAAAGATCACAATAGAGTAAAGAAAAGAGTTGATATAAGTATCAAAAGCATAAAAAAACAAACCAATGAAGCGTTCAATTGTTTAGAGCGTTTTTATATAGCACCACTAGCAAATTAATGAGTATTCAAACTAAAAATGAGATAAAGAATAGGATGGTCAAAAAGGCCGCCGAACTTTGGGGGGTTTCTCCTAATGATATAGATAGTACTTTTGATCCTGTAATTTCATTACTTATAGGGGCTTGTGCTACTGAATTATCTAAAATATCTAGTGAACTTAATAGTTCTCAATCTAGAATTACAGAGAAGTTAATTCAGTTAATGACACCAGAAACTTCGTTTGGAGCACAACCGGCTCATGCTATTGCTTATGCTCACCCGACCGAAGCTACTGCCGATGTTTACCCTGCTCATCAACTATATGCTAAGAATAGGTTTAAAAATAGTGAAGGAGAAGTATCTTTTAAAACAGCTTATTTTTCGCCAATTAAACCTTTTAAATTAATAAATACTCATATTAAGGCTGGGTTAGTAGGTTCTCAATTTATTAGTTATGATGATAGTAGAAAAAGCTTAGAAATTGATAATTTAATTTTAAACGATAAGCCTTTAAAAGAATCAACTTTTTATTTAGGTATTAAACCAACTAAAGAAAAAGTTTCTTTAAAAGATGTTTCTTTGTTTTTTGAATTAAATGATGTTGGTAACCAAGAGTTATTTTACAATCAATTAAAACAAGCAGATTTTTTTTTTAACGACAACCCTATAGATGTTGAGTTTGGTTATGCTAATAACTCATCTGAAGAACGTATTCATTTACAAAAAGTATTTTCAGAACAATCTCAAAAAACAGTGTCTATAGAGCAACAATCATTATTGTTTTATAAAAGACATTATGTTTCTGTAAATTCAGATGTGGTTTTAAATAGCCCCAATGAAGATTTGAGTTTTTTAGAAAATATTGATTTAAAAAAACATGAAGATTTAAGTGGGTTAAATTGGATTAAAATTGTATTTCCTAGTATTGTAACAAATAAAGTTTTGTCAAACTTATTTGTTTCATTTAATACATTTCCTGTTTTAAACAGAAGATTAGAAACAACATCATATCAATTAAAAGAGTTTGCTAATATTGTGCCTTTTAGTACAACCGATTTGTTTTTAGATATTAGAAAAATAACTAATGATTCGGGTAAAGTATATTCAATATTAGATGATGACGATAAAGATAAAAAAGGTTCGTACACTTTAAGAGATGAAAGTGTAGGTAGGTTAGATTCTAGAAAAGCTAAAGATTATTTAATTAGTTTAATTGATTTACTTAAGAATGAAAGTGCAGCTTTTTCTGTTTTAGGAAGTGAGTTTTTGCAAACAAGTATAAATAAGCTTAATCAAGATATATCGGCTTTAGAAAGTCGTGTAAGCGAAATGTCTTTACAAGCAGAAGAAAACCATTATTTATCTGTAAAGCCATACAATAAAAAAGAAACCGTATTTATAGATTTTTGGTCTACAATTGGAGAAAGTGCTAATTTAATTAGATCTAACACTTCGTTACAAGTATATAAAGGGAGCGATATAAATACTCAAAAATGTTTTTTAATTACGGCAACATCTCAGGGTAAAGATACGTTGAGTATAACCGATAGGTTAAATAAATATAGAAGGGTTTTATTATCTAGAGAACGTATAGTAACAAGAGAAGATGTTAAAGCTTTGTGTTATGATATTTGTGGTGACAAAATTGAAAATGTTACTTTGAATAAAGAGTTTGTGGTTAGTAATGACTATCATAAAGGTCTTTTACCAACACTTGTAGTTCAGTTAACTAAAAACAAAAAAGTTAATGTACAAGATATTGAGTGGGAAATGATAAAAAGTAATATATTGTCGATTCTTGAAGAAAAATCGACAAATTTATTACCATATAAAATTAAGGTCAATTAAAAAAACAATAAGTAAAAAAAGTCAAATGCAGCAAAAAACAAGCAGTAATCATATAGATAAAAATATTATTATATTATTATTATCAGTAATGGTAATTTCAATAGGTGTTTTTAGTTATAAACTAATTACTCATGATCCTTGTCAAATAGTAAATTTCGAAATAAACGCCTCTCAGTTTAGAGTTGGAGAAATAATTAGATTTAAAGATTATAGTGAAAATGCTGATAAGCGTGAATGGTTGTTTGGAGACGAATCTGAACCAAGATATACTGAAAACCCTTTTCATACTTATGATAAACCAGGTAAGTACTCGGTTAAGCTTATTGTAAATGATAAATGTGAGTTTGAAAAAGAAATTGTTATTAAAGCGAAGCAAAAAATTCTTGATTCGACTAGATTGGCAAAGTTTACAATTCCTAATACAATAGAAGTAGGTCAATTGCTACAAGCAACAGACCAAACAAAAAAAGCAACTAGTTGGGAGTGGCTTTTTGGAGAAACGGCAGAGGTGAATTCAACATTTCAAAACCCTACATATACTTATGAAACCCCAGGTTTAAAAACAGTTACTTTAATAGTTAATGGAGATTTTAATTATAGTACACAAAAGAAAATTACAGTATTACCTAAAAAAGTAGTAGTACCAAGAACAACTAATACTAATTCAGCGCCACCGATATTTAGAGGAGGAGATATAAAAGTTCATCCAGATGTGTTGCCAACAACGCCACCACCAGTAGCAGCTATATCAAATGAACCTGAAGAAGTAACAGCGCCACAAATTAGTCGTAGTTCTTTTGCTCAAAAAATTATTAAAGTAGGTGAAGAAAAAGCTACAGCTAATGATTTTGAGCCTTATCTATGTGGTAATTTAGATATGGTAATAAAAGATAAAGGGAAGAATACAACTTTCAAGAAATTTTGCGAAAAAATAAAAGGAAAAAAACTAAGAATAAAATCATTAGAATTGTTTAAAAACAAAGAAACTGATTGTATTGAATTTATGTCTATAACTTACTCAAAAAGTCTGTTTTAATTATGGAAAACTCTAAACGTAACCATTACTATGTGAATTGGGTTGATGGTATGAAAATTAACAAAAGTCATTTTATTAATTCAGATAATGCTAATATAGCTTTAATAAGAAAAGCTATGTCTATAATGGTTAGTCAAAACCATTATGGAATTTTATCAAGTTCTAATGAGGAGAATCCTACTGATAGTATTCAATTAAGTATTGATGGTCAAAATAAACTTTCAGTACAAGTAGGTAAATGTAAGGCTGTAACTCAAGGGGGGTATTTTATAGATATTACCAATGAAACTAATGCTTTAAGAGATTCAAAAGGTAAGTTTACTACTGTAACTACTGATATTGATACAGAAAATGCAACATCAGAAAGTTATTATGTAATTTTAAACATAAATCCTTATGATAAAATACCAGTAGGAGAGGCAAATGCTGAAGAAGAGCCACCAAGGCATCCTTTTGTAATTTCTAAGTTTACCTTAAGTACTATTGCAGAAGATCAAATACAGCATGATGCATCTTTAGGAGACAGTTTTTTAATTATAGGTAAAATTGTTTTAGATAGTCACAATTTGCCAGAACTAGACCCTAATTATATTCCACCGTGTTATTCAATACAAAGTCATCAGGATTTAATATATATATATTCTGAAATTGGAGTTTTTTATAATGCATTAGAAAAATATTGCCTACAGATAATTCAAAAGATTTTTCAAAAAAAGCAATCTAATGAATTAGCGCATATGGTTCTTAGCTTATCTCAGAATGTATGGCAATTTACGTCAGGTATTATACCTGAATATCGTATAGAAGATAGAACAGCTTCGCCAGTTAAGATAATTACAAAATTAATTACTCTTTCTAGAATTATAAAAAACAGTATAGATGTTTATATTGGTACAGGGAAAGAAGAATTAGTTAATTATTTAGTAGATTGGAGTGATACATCGCAAGGTGAATTTGAAAAAATACTAGATGATATGATTGCAGTAGAATATAAGCACTACGATGTTAATTTATCATTAGAAACAGTTTCTAAATTTTCTAGAGTAATGTTATCATTATTTAAAAAGTTAGAAGAACTTGATTATATTGGTAAGAAATCAGATTCTAATATCTTTGTAAAAGAAGAGGTAGTGGTTAAACAAGATGTTAAGCAAAGAAGAAGTTTTCTACTAGATTAAATTAAGAATAAATATTAAACGATATAATAACTATATATAAAACATGGAGCCTAAAAATAAAAAAGAACGCACAACAAGTATTTTAAAATTTGCAGCATTATTTGCTGTTACTGTAATTTTAATTTTAGTAGCTGCTTTTTTTGATTTTAATACATTGCCTTTTAGAGAAAACAATGTTCTTAGAGAAAAAGTGTCACAAGTAGAAAAAGAAAGAATTTATCAAGAAAGTTTCTCTAGTAAATCAGAAGAAATTAAATCATTAATAGATTCATTAGATACACCTGGTCAAAATATTCAGTATTTCAATGCTTTAATAAATTCTAAAATTGTAGAATTACAAGAGAGTATTCCTGAAAAAGATTCTACTTCAAACTATAATATGTATATCAATTCAATTCAATCTTATGTTGATATTCAAGAGTTGAAAACTAAATTAAAAAGTTATGATGGGGTAGATGTTAAGCTTGAACAATATAAGCAAGATCTGGACAGAATAACTACTAAATATAATTATTTGAGTTCATTAAGAAGTAGGTAATTATTACTAGATATTTAAATAAAAAAAAAGGCTGAGTTTTTAAACTCAGCCTTTTTTTATTTAAACACATTATAATCCATTCCAGAATATGCCTTCTACATCAATTGATTTTTGTTGTTAATTTTTGTCCAGCCAACTAAACCAAATTCTGTTTTAATTAAATAGTAATCAATATGTTCTAAACTTGTTTCGGCTATTAGAACTTCTATTTTATAGTTTTTAGGTAGGTTTGCAATAGGGGTAGTAGTATCTTTTGTTTTGTATATAGTTATTGGTTTTAATGTTTTAGTTTTTGAGCCTACATAATAATAAGGTTGTTTTACTTCTTGAATATTATTTTCTTCAAATTTTAATTTTCGTTTAATATTAAATTTAGAATTTATATGTCCTGAAGAGTATAGGTGGCCATTTCCTGTGATATATAAATTTAAGCTACTAATTGATCCGTAACAAATAGAAAGGTTCTTAGAGTCGTAAAAATGAAATTCAGGTTCAGGGCATTTACCATAAATTATAGCATATTTTTTTTCTAATTCATTATTAATAGAGCTAAAAGCTAATAAAGTCATTTCAGAGATGCAATCTTCGTTGGTATATAATGGATGGTCTTTATCTAGGTCTTTAATTTTTTTGTTTATTATTTCAGTGTTTTCACTGCTTATAAATAAATTAACAATAGAATCATTTTTATTAGTTATTTGCTTTAAGTAAGGAAAAGGATTACTCTGACTATTAACATTAATTGATGTTTGTAGTAGTATAATTAGTGTAATTAGATGTTTCATAGATTTTAAATTTTGTTTTTTATAATAAAAAAAGCTTAACAATATTTAATATTGTTAAGCTTTTTTGTTTTGTGATTTTTTTAGAGTTTTATAACTCTTCGCCTATCCAACCTCTTTTTCTGTCAGCTACTTTAGAACTATATTTAAACATTCCTGTAAGTATAACATTAGGGTTTGCTGTTAATTTAATTTCAGTATTTTTCTCTACACCATGTCTGCTGTATTTTACTAATACTTTTTTGTCAATTTTTTGTTGTGCAATAGCATTTTTTAATTGATCAAGATTTGAAAAAGAACGATTATTAATTGATATTATAATATCTCCTTTTTCTAGACCGCTAATATATGCAGGTGTTTCAGGTACTGTATATTTAGTAATTTCTGCTAAATCATCGTAATTAAATCTAATGTCGGCACCTAAGTATGGTAGTTCAATATTAGTAACTTCAACACCAACAGAATCTAATAATTGCTTGTAAGCAAATTTAGTTTTTCCTTCCCCGTTAATATTGTCTTTAAAGAAGTTTTCAGTGAAAGAGTCACTAGTGTATTCTTTTAATGTTGTGTATAGATTTTCGTAAGAATATCCAATATCTGTTTTACCATATTTAGACCACAATAAACTCATGAAATCATCTAGGTTTAACTCATCTTTATTTCTTAATTCTAAATCTAATATTAATGCAATTACAAATCCATGATCGTTATATGGAATGTATAGATTTTCGGCATTTAAAGCAGTGTTTCCATTTGTTTTACTAGCGTAGAATAAAGATTTTTCACTCATTCTTAAAGCACTATTGTAATTTAATCCAGGAGAATTATATACGTTATTAATTATAAAAGAGACTTCTTCAAAGAAATTATCTTGAGAAATTACACCAGCTCTTACCATTGATAATAATCCGTAGTAATTAGAGAAACCTTCTGTAAACCAATACTCTTTAGTTAATGTGTTTTTTTGGAAATCAAATGGTCTTAATGTAATGGGTGTTATTCTTGTTTTGTTCCAAGACTTAAAGAAGGTCTCAGATAACATTTTAACGGCTGTGTTTACTTCAATTTCTTTTAAAGACTCAGTGTTTAATATTAATGAAGAGTTTTTGTGTGCAATAAGATTGTTTTCTGAAGAAGGCATAAAGCTAGCGATAAATATATATTCATCGTTCTTGTAATTTGGATAAGAACCAAAAATCTTATACTGTTCATCAATTACTTTAGTAATTTTATTAAAAAGCTTATCTGTTAATTTTTCACCACCAGTATGTTTGATTGCTAAATTAAGTTTAAATTTTTTATTACCAGCTTCTATTAATCTAGTTTTTGAAGTGAAATGAGCTATATAACTTGGGCTATCCATGAAATCTTGTAGGTTGTCAGCTTCATATGTGTCATTACCTAAGTTTCTTAATTGTGTTGCAATCTTCCAATTAAATTCAGGTCTTAAATTATATTTAATTTCTACAGGTCTACTTGACAATGTAGGAACATAAATAAATGCAGAAGGGTTATTTATAATGGTTTGCTCTTCTGAAATAAGAGAGAAGATACCATCAGCTTTATCACCGAATAATGTATAACTTACACGAATTTCTCCATCATGTTTTACAACCTCCCATTCGTTTAAAGAAATTTCATTAACTTTTAAATCTCTTCCTTTAGAACTTGTAATTTTTAAGTTATAAATGTTTTGTGCAAAATTAAATTCTCCGTAAGAATCTGGAGATTTTTTAGCCATTAAAAGGTTTACAGAACCGGGTTGTAAATTGCTAAATACAGCAGTAACTGTAGCTTCGTGATGGGCAGCATTTCTGAATGAAATCTCGTAATTATTTTTCACTTGTCCATAAGAACAAAGAGTTATAAACAAAAGAGTTAATAAGTTAAAACAATTCTTCATATACAAATAATTTATTTTTAGCAAAACTACATTATTAGAAAAAAAATACAAATAAATTAACGCATTACAATATGTAAGATTTTCCTTTCTATAAAAGTTTAATAAGTGCAAAAATAAGCTTTTTAACGTTTTTATTGGCTTTGTATCATATTTTCTTAAAAAAAGTATATAATACACTTTTTTTATATTTAATTAGTGCCACTAAATCAACCTATTAATGAATTCAAAAACTGAAAATCTTCAAAATGCATTTCATATTGCAGAATCTTTAGCTAAAGATTTTTATAATAAAGAATATGGAGCAGCTCATTTACTAAAAGCTTTAATGCATAAAGATGCAGGTTTATCGGATTTACTTTTTACAGTAGATGCCGATACATTTTATATTGAAGAATGGTGTGAAGTCCGTTTAGAAGGATTACCTAAAGTAGCAAGCGTACCTCATAAAATTGAGGGTGATGATAGCATAAAAGCAGTTTTAAATGAAGCTGAAAATTTAATGTTAAAAATTGGAGGTAATTCAATTTCAGAAGCAGCTGTTTTAGTAGCAATATGTACACCTGGTGTCGGTTTTAGTTATGAGCAATTAAAATCATTGCCTATAAATGCAAATGAAATATTAGATAAAATAGCAACTAAATCACCTTTAAAGTCTGCAAAAAATACAGTTAATTCTGGTTCCGGTTTTGCAGGTGGAGATACTAGTATTTTAAATGAATATTGTATCAATAAAAAAGAAAAAGCTTCTGAAGGTAATTTGAAAAAAATATTTGGTCGTGATGGTGAACTTAAAATGATTATTGAAATTTTAGGTAGACATTCTAAGCCAAACGTTTTAGTTTTAGGAGAACCAGGTGTTGGTAAAACGGTATTATTAGATGGTTTTGTAGATGCAATTGTTAATGGTAATGTACCTGAAAATTTATCTAAGGCTGATATCTATGAAATTGATTTAGCAAGTTTAGTTTCTGGTGCTAGTTATAAAAGTGAAGTTGAAGATCGTTTAAAAAAGATTTTTACAGCTGTTAAGACATTAGAAAAACCAGTTATTTTAATTGATGATATTTCTAATATTACAGATAAAGAAAATGGTAATCAAGGTTTAATTAATATTCTTAAATCAGAATTATCTAAAGGTGAAGTAACTATTATAGCAACAGCTACTAATGATGCTTTTAGAAAACATATTGAAGCGCATCAAGGTTTTGCTCGTCAATTTGAAATTGTAAATTTAATAGAGCCTTCTGATGCTGATGCATTAACAATGATTTCTAGTACTATTGATATTTATACAGATTTTCATAAACTTTCAATTAACGAAGAAACAATTAGCGAAGCTATAAGATTATCAAAACGATTTACTAAAGATCGTTGTTTGCCTGATGTTGCTATAGATTTAATAGATAGAACAATGTCGGCCATACGCTATATGTTAGAAACTACAAACTCAAATATAGAGACAGTTGCTAACCTTATAGAAAATCAAGAAATTGAAGATCCTAAAAAAGCTATTACCGAGTTGCGTTGGCAATGGCATAATTTAAAAAATACTTTTAGTTATTTGCTTTTTAGTGAATTAAAATCTGAAGAAACTTTTGATGATGTAGATACACCGGAAAAGGGAATTTCTAAGATTAAAGATATTTTAAATCAGTTTTCTAGTATTACCGCTAATTTAAAAGAAGAGGCTAACAAGAGTGATATTTCAGCAACAATTGCTAACAAAACTGGTATTCCTATAGGTAAACTTCAAACAGATGAAAAAGAGCGTTTGTTAACAATGGAGTCTATTTTACAAAAAAGAGTAATTGGGCAAGATCATGCTGTTAAAACAATTACAGATGCTATCTTAGAATCAAGATCAGGTTTAAGTAAACCAGGATTGCCAATAGGTTCTTTCTTTTTTACAGGGCCAACGGGTACGGGTAAAACCGAGTTAGCAAAATCGTTAGCTGAATTTATGTTTCAGACAGAAGAAGCAATTATTCGTTTTGATATGTCTGAATTTAAAGAAGAACATTCTGCAGCACTTTTATATGGTGCACCTCCAGGATATGTAGGTTACGAAGAAGGAGGGGTGTTAGTTAATAAAATTAGAGAAAAACCATACTCAATTGTTTTATTTGATGAAATAGAAAAAGCACACCCATCTGTATTTGATATATTTTTACAAATATTAGACGAAGGTAAATTGAGTGACCGATTAGGTAAGGTAGGTGATTTTTCAAATGCAGTAATTTTATTTACTTCGAATATTGGAAGTGATAAAGTTGTGCAGTCTTTTAATGAAGGTTTAGTACCTAAATCTTCAGATTTATTAGAGATAATGGGTAATTATTTTAGGCCTGAATTTTTAGGACGATTGACTGAAATTGTTCCTTTTGCACCAATTTCTATAGAAAATGTTGTAAAAATATTCGAAATTCAGATGAAAGATTTACATAAAGCACTAAAAAGACAAGGAATAAGTTTAAATTTATCCGATAATGTAAAAGAACATCTAGCAAAGAAAGGATTTACACCTAAATATGGAGCAAGACCACTTAGGGGTATAATTAGAAATGAGCTACGTTCGCCATTATCAAAGAAAATAATTAAAGGGGATATTGCTAAAGGAAGCGATATTAAATTAGATTATATTGAAGAAGAATTACAGTGGCAATATGATTAATTTATTGCACTAGATTATAATAAATAAAATAACTTTAAGTTTAAAATATTAATTAATTAATATTATGGATAATTATTCATTAGGAGGGTCAGAAGTAAAGTCTAGCTCAGGAGAAGCAATTGCAGAAATTGCTCAAAACAAAACATTATTAGTTCAAAAATTAACGCAGGATCCACCGGTTAAACCTGAAGTTGTAAAAGGTTTAACATCTGTAGATGCAGTTTTTGATCACTTTAAGCCTGAAATTGAATTAACACACGAAGATTCAGATGGGGTTGAGAGTAAAGAAACTCTTAGATTTGCTAATGTTGGAGACTTTACCAAAAAAGGTATTGTTGAGCAAAGTGAGTATTTAAAAAACCTTAATGCAGAAAAGGATCAATACTTAAAAGTAGTTAAGCAGTTAAAGTCTAATAAGATTTTAAAAATGGCTCTTGAAAACCCTGATGCTAAAACAGCATTATTAGAGTCAATTCACTCATTACTGACAGAACTTAAAGAAAAATAATAATCAATTATAATAGTTAAATTTATATGGCACTTAAACAACAACGTCAGGAGGTTATAATTGAAAACCCTGCACAGAAATTAAAAGAAACTGAAGAGAAATTAGCAAAATTTGGTGGTTTTGATTTATTAGAATCTGCAGTAGAGAATGTTCAGAATATGAACCCTTCTCGTAAGGCTAGAAAAAAAATATTCCTTTCGGAAAGTTCTAAGAAAGGTGAAAGAGAAATGTTAGCTAAAACATTAGAAATTTGGGCTGATGTACTATCTGCATCTGATGATATTTCTGAAATGGCAAATATTTCTGAAGAGCAATCTAAAATAGCAGAAGAATCTTTGATTAAGAATCTTGGTAATGTTTTAGAAGAAACTAGAGACATGGAGCAGTCTTACCGTTCTATGGCTTTATTCTATAAAAATACAGAGTCTCAGAAAATTAAGAATATTAATATTGTTAATGCTGAATTAGAGCAATTAAAAGATCTTGATAATACTCGTTTTATCGATGCAATCGAAGAAGAACTTGTTCAAGGTTATGATAGATTAGATTTAAGAGATAACTACGGTTTACTAGTTATACCAGGTTACTTAGGATCTAATAAAGTTGTTGAAAAATGGGGTAAAATTGCTCATAAGAACAAAGTAATGATGGTTACTGATTTTGAGCACTTAGATGAGCCAGATGATGTAATGGAAATGTTCGAATTGGCAAATTTAACTGGTGGAGACGATTTCCGTTCTAACGTAGTTATGGCTTGTAACTGGCTTGTAGGTCGTGGTAAGTACGATGAAGTTGGAGAGGAAGATGATTTATTTGTGCCACCTTCAAGTGCATTAGCAGGTAAAATTTACCAAACTTTAATGTCTCAGGTAACTGCGGGTAAAAAGTTTGGAGGAATTAATGAAGTTGATGGTGTACGTTTTGACCTTAAAAAAGGAGAAGTTTCTCAGTTAGAAAAAATGGGATTAGTTCCTATGGTAAATGAATATGGTAAAGTAATGGCATTTTCTGCTAAAACTTTATTTAATGGTGATAACTTAGGTTTACAAACATATTCAGTAGTACGTGTATTCGATTACGTTACTAAGGTATTAATGGACTTTCTTAACCGTAGAGCATTTGAAAACTTTAACGCTAAAACTCGTAAAGAGCTAATGGGGCAAATTGTTAAGTTTTTAGATGGTATTACAGGTCCAGATAAATTAATTGAAGACTTTTCTATTAAGCGTTTTGAACAAGATCCAAAACAAAAAGATAGAGTATTGTTAGATATTCACATGACTCCATATTTCCCAGCAAAAAACTTTATGATCAAATTAGATGGTCAAAAAGGTGATGAAGGTACAGAATGGGGTACTGATTACGAACAACAATAATAGATAGATACACTATTATAATAATATTTAAAGCTTGCTTTTATCATTGTTCAACAATGATAAAAGCAAGCTT
>CAZJGP010000158.1:0-7670 GCA_964545595.1 uncultured Flavobacteriaceae bacterium
TGGTAATAATAACACAATTGAAACTGATTATGTTTTGGTTCGTTTTGTATTAGATATTAGAGAAATTAAGGGGAAAGAAGTACATCTATTCGGAAACTTTAATAATCACATTCTTAATGAATAAACTATACTTGAATATGACAATAGTATTTCATCTTACGACGGTAAAATGATATGAAAACAAGACTTTTATACCTATAAATTTGTAACTAAATCTTTAGATGATAATATTAACGAAAATGAAATTAGTGGAAGCTTTGACACTACTGAAAATGAATATATTGTTATAGCTTATTACAGAGGTCCTACAGATCGTACAGATAAGGTTATTGGTGTTGGAAGTACTAACTCTAAAGACATTACAAATTAACATTAAAAATTACTTATTGAATATTTAATTTACTATATTGTATTAAATATTTAAAGCATCACATGGTCCAACAAGTAACAAGTGGAATAAAAATATCTGTCGAAACTAATTTCGAAGGTACGTTCTATAAGAACTATAAGATCCACTTTGCCTTTGGTTACCGTGTTACTATAGAAAATCAAAGTAAAGATTCCGTACAACTAACTTCTCGTTTTTGGAAAATTAATGATGCTTTAAACAATACTGAAATAGTAGAAGGTGAAGGTGTAGTCGGAAAAAAACCTGTACTAAGACCTGGAGAATCACACACCTACTCTAGTGGTTGTTTGTTATCGTCTCCTTTTGGTAGTATGAATGGTTATTTTAACATGGTAAATTTTACATCAACAAAAAAATTTAAAGTAATTATCCCCTCATTTAAATTGAGCGCCCCCTTTGCTATAAATTAATTTTAATATAAAAAAGCCTTCTTCTAATAGAAGGCTTTTTTAATATTTAATTTGTTGGAGTTTCTTTTAAAACCTCTATTACCAATTTCCAATATTTTTGAACCGATGAAATTGACACTCGTTCATCTGGAGAGTGAGCACCTAAAATAGTAGGGCCAAAAGAGACCATATCCATTTCAGGGTAATGTTCTCCAATAATTCCACACTCTAAACCAGCATGACAAGCCATTATATGTGCTCTTTCATTATGTAAATTAAAATAGGTATCATCTAATACTTTTAATATAGCAGAATCTCTATTTGGTTTCCAACCAGGGTAAGCGCCACCATAAGCAACTTCGCAACCCGATAACTCAAAAGCAGACCTAAGAGAGTTTGCTACTGTAGTTCTAGACGAATCTACACTACTACGTGTTAAACATTCTATTTGAATTTTTCCTTTATTAATATTAACACTTGCTATATTGTTTGAAGCTTCTACTAAACCTTCTATTTCAGGAGACATTCTATATACTCCATTATGTGCCGCTGCTATCGATTTAATAATACCTTCTTGAACACCTAAATCCATAACTTTCTCTGGGCTATCCACCTCAGTTAAAGTAATTACTAAATTAGGATCCATACGAGCTTGCTCTGCTTTTATGGCGTCAATTAATAATCCTGTTTCTAATTCAAAAACTTCGGCATGTATAGCATCTATAGCAACTATAGCATCACTTTCTCTTGGTATAGCATTACGAAGACTTCCTCCTTTTATTTCAGAAATTTCTAATCCAAAATGTTCAAATGAATCCATTAATAATCGATTCATTATTTTATTAGCATTACCTAAACCTTTATGTATTTCAATACCTGAATGTCCCCCTTCTAACCCTTTAACAGAAATATGATATCCTATTTTGGAAGAATCTGTAGGGTATTCTTTATAATTTCTAAAAACCGAAACATCAACTCCACCTGCACAACCTATACCAATTTCATTATCTTCTTCTGTATCCAAATTTAATAGAATAGATCCCGAAAGTAAATTAGGACTAAGGTTCATTGCACCTGTCATTCCTGTTTCTTCGTCAATGGTAAATAACGCTTCAATTTTAGGATGCACTATAGTGTCTGAAGAAAGAATAGCCATTATTGTAGCCACACCAATACCATTATCTGCTCCTAATGTAGTGCCTTTAGCTTTCACCCAATCACCTTCAATTTTCATTTGAATTCCTTGAGTAGAAAAATCAAAATCGGTTGCATTATTTTTTTGGTGTACCATATCTAAATGCGATTGCATAACTATCGTTTTCCTGCCTTCCATTCCTGAAGAAGCTGGTTTAACAATTAACACATTACCAATAGCATCTTGTTTTACTTCTAACGAAAGTGAATTTGCAAAATCTATCATAAAAGCAATAACTTCTTCTTCTTTTTTAGAAGCTCTGGGTACTGCATTTAATTTTGTGAAATTTTCCCACAATAATTTTGGTTCTAATTGAGCAATCTCAGTATTCATAAGTATATGTTTTACTCAAATATAATTATACCTGCATTCTTTTAAAATTAATTTGATTAAATTTATCTTTATGAAATTAAAAAAATGGATAATACCTCTGTCTCTTCCTTTGCAAATTTTATTAATAAGTATTGCTAGTAAGAATACACAATGGATAGAAGATAATTACAGTTTGGGTATTTACCCTAAAATAAGCGAGTTTTCGAGAAGTATTTTAGGTGTGTTTGATTTTTCTGTAGGAGATATTTTATACATTTTAATAATAATAAATATTATTGCCTTTGTTTTTATTAAAATTCGAAAAAATAAAATTCCTTGGTCTGAAGTTCTTAGAAAAACATTAAAACTAAGTGCTATTGTCTATTTTTTGTTTCATGTTTTATGGGGTTTAAATTATTATAGAAAACCTTTACATAAAGTACTAAATATAGAACATGAATACAGTACCGAAGAATTAGAAAAAATCACTTATTTATTATTAAATAAATCAAATGAATTACATGAACAACTACAACCTAATGATAGCTTAGCTGTAGTTTACAATTATACTACTACCAATATTTTTGATAAAACTGTTACTGCTTACGCTAGCTTACAAAATTTATTTCCAAAACTAGAATACAATAAAAAAAGCATTAAAAAATCTTTACTTAGTAAACCATTATCTTATATGGGCTTTGGCGGATATTTAAACCCTTTTACCAATGAGGCACAAGTTAACAGCTATATAGTTCCTTATAAAATGCCTGTAACTAGCTGTCACGAAGAAGCGCATCAATTAGGTTTTGCAAAAGAGAATGAAGCTAATTTTATTGGTGTCATGGCTTGTATAAAATCTAATGATTTATATTTTCAATATTCAGGATATACATTTGCTTTACGCTATTGTATAAACGATTTATATAATAGAGATGAACAAAAAGCTATTTGTGCTTTAGAAAAATTTAGACCTGGTATAAGAGAAAATTTTCAAGAAATTTCTGATTTTTGGAAAGCTCATGAAAACCCATTAGAACCATTTTTTAAACTATTTTACAATCAATTTTTAAAAGTAAATAATCAAAAAGGAGGGTTACAAAGCTATAATTATATGGTAGCTTTAGTAGTTAATTATTTAAAATAAAAAAGCAGATATTGTGACAATATCTGCTTTTTTAAAATATATTATTGAGCTAGCTTATAATACAGCTAAAGCTGCTTCATAATTAGGTTCATCAGCAATTTCACTTACTTGTTCCGTATGTGCTACTACTCCATTTTCATCTACAACAACTACACAACGAGAATGTAAATTTACAAGCGGACCATCAACGATTTCTAATTGATAATCTTTACCTAATTGACCAGTTCTAAAGTCTGAAAGAGTCTCTACATTTTCTATACCTTCTGCACCACAAAAACGCTTCATAGCAAAAGGTAAGTCTCTTGATACACATAAAACTTTTGTGTTTTCAAGTTTAGATGCTGTTTCATTAAACTTCCTTACTGATGTAGCACATGTACCAGTATCAATTGAAGGAAATATGTTTAATACAACTCTTGATCCTTTATAGTCTGCTAATGTTTTTTCTGATAAATCTTCAGCTACTAAGCTAAAAGAAGGAGCTTTTGACCCTACTGAAGGAAGACTACCGATACTTGAAATAGGATTACCTCCTAATGTTAAATTTGCCATTATATTGTATAATTAAATTGTTTTTTAACTTTATAAGGATTAAGCTTCAAAGCTATTTTCCTTTACCTTACCTTCTATTCCTATAAATAAAGATTTAAGATAATTAAAATCTGCTTCTTTATTATCTGTTGGATAAAATGTTGGGAATACTTCTGTTTGGCGTTTACCAAAATCAAATGTCATCGCTACAATAGGAACATTAGATTGTTTAGCAATATAGTAAAAACCTGTTTTCCAAGTAGAAACTTTTGAACGTGTACCTTCAGGAGATACCGCAAAAATAAAATTTTCTTTACTTTTAAATATTTTGGTTACCGCATCTACTACCTTTTCATTTTTACTTCTATCAACTAGAACACCTCCAACTGCTCTAAAAAACAAACCAAAAGGAAATTTAAAAAGTGATTTTTTACCAATAAAGTTAATAGGCACTTTTAAAGCAAATTTAATTACTAAACCAATAATAAAATCATAATTACTGGTATGCGGTAAACCTATTAAAACATATTTCGTAATGTCTTTAGGATATTCGCCTACTATTTTCCATTTCATTATTTTGAATAAAATAAACTTACTTATAGGAGATAGCATAAAGATTATTTTATTAATTAATACTTTATTTCGATATAGTAAAACTAAATTTACTTCCTTTCCCTAAAGTAGATTCAACAGATATATTACCAGAATGCATTTGAACAATTTTTCTACAATGCGCTAAACCAACACCTGAACCTTTTTTAGGATTATTATTATTTACTTTATTAAAGATTTTAAAAACTTCCTCTTTATCCATTTCTGAAATACCTATTCCATTATCTTCTATTGAAAACTTAATAAAATCATCTTGATCTTCTATTTCAATAACAATATATGGTTCTACATTTTCTTCTGTATATTTAATAGAGTTAGATATTAAATTCTGAAATAATAATCTAAATTCAGTTTCAAATACTTTTAAAGTAGGTAATTCATTATTACAAATTATTTTTGTTTTAGTCTCACTTATACTTTTACCTAAATCTTCAATAACAGTATTAAGCAATCTATTTACATTAACTAATGTTTTTGAAGCATTATTACCAATTCTAGAATGTTCTAATAATGATTTAATTTGATCACTTAAGCGATCTGTTGCATTATCTATATATTCAACATATTTATTTCCTTGTTCATTTAAATTAGCAGAATGCATTTTCTTTAATATGCTAGCAGCAAATTTAATAGTAGCTAAGGGTTCTTGTAAATCATGTGAACATGTAGATACAAATTGTTCTAATTTATTATTTAAAACCTCTAGACTTACATTTTTTCTCTGAATTTCTTTTTTAGCATTTTTTAAGTAAGTAACATCAATAAGTGTTGATTTACTATATAAAACTTCTCCATTTTCATCACAAAAAGAAGTTGCATAAAGTAGTATTGAAATTGGAGATCCACTTTTAGTTTTAATATCAATTTCTTCTCCTTTTAAAAAACCTTGATTATTAAATTTTTCAATTAAAGATAAGCTGCGTTCTTTATCTTCTACAGCATAAATTTTATAAACAGGTAAACCTATTAAATCAAGTTTACTATCTAATCCCATTTTTTGAATTGTTAATGAATTACAATCAATAATTAACCCTGTTTTAGGATTCACACTAATGTGCATTACAGGATCATTTTCAAAGAAAGAATTATACCTTTCTTCACTTAAAAATAATCTTCTTTTTAAATCTTCAAGGGAACAATTTTCTTCAACGCCAGACAAAGGACAAACTAATCTAAAAGTTAATAAAATTAAGTCTTCTTCTTCTAGATTAACAATTAAGCTTATTTTATATAATTTATTTTTTTCAGATAAATAATTAATTACCGACTTATTGACATTACCAGTAGATTTAACTGTTTCAATAATCTTTTTTAAATTTAAATATTCAGGCAATACTTTATCAAGTAATGTATTTTCATTAATTATATTAAAACCTACGACAGATGGCTCTCCAATTGTTTTAACAATTAACCCATCTTTGTCTAAATAAATAACAAATACGCTTATTTGATTTAATACTTGTTCTAATTTCATTGATTTATTCAATTGGGCAATAAGGTAAACTGATAATGCAATTTACTAATTAATTAAAATAAATGTTAATTAATTTAACACTTATTTTAATTAACTATAAATAAAAAAGCCACTCATAAATGAGCGGCTTTTTTTATTTATAAAATACTGATTTTTAACCTCCAAAGTCATCAAAACGTACATTTTCTTTTGGTACACCAAAGTCATCAGCCATTTTTTCAACAGCTTTATTCATTAATGGCGGCCCACAGAAATAAAATTCTATGTCTTCTGGAGCATCATGTTTAGATAAATAGTTATCAATAACTACTTGGTGAACAAATCCAACAAAACCATCTCCTTCAGCATCTAAACTATCTTTAACTTTCCAATTATCTTCTTCCATTGGTTCCGATAATGCAATATAGAATTTAAAGTTAGGGAAATCTTTTTCTAAAGCTCTAAAGTGTTCTGTGTAAAATAATTCACGCTTAGAACGACCTCCATACCAATAAGAAACTTTACGACCAGATTTTAATGTACGGAATAAGTGATATAAGTGAGAACGCATTGGTGCCATACCTGCTCCACCACCTACATAAATCATTTCAGCTTCACTATGGTTAATAAAGAATTCTCCATAAGGGCCTGAAATAGTACACTTATCACCTTTCTTTAATGAGAAAACGTAAGATGAAGCAACTCCTGGGTTAACATCTGCCCATCCACCTTTAACTCTATCAAATGGCGGAGTTGCAATACGAACGTTCAACATAATCTCACGTCCTTCTGCTGGGTAAGAAGCCATAGAGTAAGCACGCTCTACATCTTCGTTATTTGTCATTTTTAAATCCCAAAGTTTAAACTTATCCCATTCTAATTGGAATTTATCTGGCGTTTCATGCTCTTCTGGGTGAGCAGTAATATCCATATCTTTAAAGTTTACTTCACATTTAGGTACTTCAATTTGAATATACCCTCCTGCTTCGTAATCCATATCTTCAGGAATCTCAACAACAAATTCTTTAATGAATGAAGCTACGTTATAATTACGTACAACTGTTGCTTCCCATTTCTTAATTCCAAAAATTTCTTCAGGAACTTGAATAACCATATCAGATTTTACTTTAACCTGACACCCTAAACGCCAACCTGCTGCTACTTCTTTACGTGTAAAGTGAGGCTCTTCAGTAGGAAGTAAGTCTCCTCCACCTTCCATAACCTGGCACTTACATTGTACACAAGTACCACCACCACCACAAGCAGATGGTAAAAATATCTTGTTATTTCCTAAAGTACTTAATAACGAATTACCTGAAGAAACTTCTATTTCATCACCTCCGTTAATTTTAATTTTAACTGGTCCTGATGGAGACAGTTTTTCTTTTGCGAATAAAAGGATACCAACTAATATCAACGTAAGTATTAAAAACGCTGCTACCGTTGCTACAATTGTTCCTCCTGTGCTAGCTGCTAATATCATTATTATTGCTTATTTGTATTAATAACCATTTCTTCAGACTCGTCTAAAAGCTCTTCAGCTTCTGCTTGAGTTTTTTCAATTACTGGTTTTTTGTTTCTTTTATCACCAGTAAGCATTCCTCCAAAACTCATAAAACCAATTG
>CAZJGP010000159.1:0-5055 GCA_964545595.1 uncultured Flavobacteriaceae bacterium
GAATGATATTTCTATTGGTGTACCAGTATTATTAGGTAAGAATGGTATCGAAAAAATCGTTGAGATTGAATTAAACGATGCTGAAAAAGCTAAATTAACTGAAAGTGCAGAAGGTGTTCGTAAAACAAACGGATTACTTGAGCTATAATTTTTAGTTTTCTATAAAAAAAAGGCGACCATTTGGTTGCCTTTTTTGTTTTTATACTAGTTTGAATATTATAGTGTTTCTTCAGTGTTTTTTTGACCAGTAGCCATTAAAAATGCTTTTAAAAATTGATCTATACCTCCGTTCATAACTGCATCTACATTTCCGGTTTCTTGGCCTGTTCTTACGTCTTTAACTAACTTGTATGGGTGCATAACATAGTTCCTTATTTGAGAGCCCCACTCAATTTTCATTTTAGAAGCTTCAATTTCAGCTCTAGCTGCTTGTCTTTGTTTTAATTCTATTTCATAAAGTTGAGATTTTAGCATTTGCATTGCTTTTTCTCTATTTTCTAACTGAGATCTGGTTTCTGAGTTATGTATAATAATTCCGGTAGGGTGGTGGGTAAGTATAGCTTTTGTTTCAACCTTATTTACATTTTGACCTCCAGCGCCACTTGATCTAGCAAAATCCCACTTAATATCCGCTGGGTTTATATCTATTTCAATAGAGTCATCGGCTAAAGGGTATACGTATACTGAAGCAAAAGAAGTATGCCTTTTAGCATTACTGTCAAAAGGAGAAATTCTAACTAAACGATGTACACCATTTTCACCTTTTAGCCAACCAAAAGCAAAATCGCCATCAATTTCAAGAGTTACTGTTTTAATACCAGCACTATCTCCTTTTTGATAGTTTAGCTCTTTTATTGGGAAACCATTTTTTTCACAATACATAATATACATACGCATCAACATTTCAGCCCAGTCACAACTTTCGGTACCTCCAGCTCCAGCTGTTATTTGAAGTATGGCACCTAAATTATCACCTTCTTCACTTAACATATTCTTAAACTCTAATTCTTCTATGTGAGAAGTACTTTTAGTTATATGTTCTATAAGCTCTTGTTCAGTAGTATCTCCTTCTTTAAAGAATTCTAAGAGGATTTCAAGGTCGTCTACTAATGTTATTCCTGTTTCATAATCTGAAACCCATTTTTTAAGACCGTTAAGAATACGCATATGCGCTTCAGCTTCTTTAGGCTTATTCCAAAAATCAGGAGAGAAAGTTTTTTCCTCTTGATTTGAAATTTCTATTTTTTTAGAATCGACATCAAGGTATTTTTTTAAGGCAGTTAACCTGGTTCTTAAATCTTGTATTGTTTCTTGATTAGTCATAACTCTTATTTTGTTCAAAAATACAAATGTCAATAAGACTATTAGTTTTGAATAACCTTTTTTATATGTTTTTCATAAAAGTTAAATAATGTTAAAAAAAAACACATATTTATAACATTTACTTTAATTATATGTGATACATTTGATAATCAGTATTTTAAGTGTTTTATTTGCTTTTTTTTAATTGTTTTATTGATTTTTCTTTGTCGGGCATATATGTTTTTGGTCGAAAAAGTAATGTAATAATTAAAAAGTAAGAATGATTTATTAGCACCAAAGTATCATTTTTGTAACTTCGAATTATATGTTAACATTAAAAACTCAAACATTATGAAAAAAATTCTCTTTACTCTTGTAGCCTTAGCTACGGGTGTTGCAGCACAAGCGCAAGATTTACCATCTAATCCTGAACCAGGAAAATGTTATGTTCGTTGTACAACTCCTGATATCTACGAGAATCAAACAGTACAAATTCAAATAAGTCCTGCTTACAAAACTTTAAAAAAATACCCTGCAACATTTAAAACAGTAACAGAGAAAGTTTTAGTAAAGGAAGAAAGTAAAAAATTAATCGTAGTACCAGCAACTTACAAAACTGAAACTGTAGGTTACCTTAAAAAGACGGGTGGTTCTACATTATCTATAACTCCAGCATCTTTCGGAACAGGTTCTGAAACAATTGAAATTAAAGCAGCTTATGCTTTATGGGAACTTGGTGCTCCAGCTCCTGATTGTGCTTCAAGTAACCCTAACGACTGTCGTTACTGGTGTTACAAAGGGTACCCTGCTGAGTATACTACTATACCAACTCGTACTTTAAAAAATGATGCATCTGTATCAAGAACTCCACTTGGAGAAAAAGAAGCTAGTTATACAAAAAAAGTTGTTGCTACACCAGCAACAGTAAAAGAGCAAATTATTCCTGCTGAGTACTCTACTATTACTAAAACAGTTTTAGATAAAGATGCTTATACTACTGAAACAGTAATTCCAGCAACTTTTAAAACAGTTTCTAAAGAAGTTTTAACTCAAAAAGGAGGTTTAACTACTTGGAAAGAAGTTGATTGTAAATTAGTTGAATATTCTGCATTACCAATTAACTGGAATACAGGTTCAGCAACTTTAACTTCTACAGCTAAAAATTTAATTGACACTCGTTTATTACCAGTATTAGCTAACAATGCAGGTTCTAAAATGGAAATTGCATCTCATACTGATTCTAGAGGTGGTGCAGCTTCAAATCAAGCTTTATCTGAAAGAAGAGCTCAGTCTGTAGTAAACTACTTAATCTCTAAAGGTGTTAACAATAGTCGTTTAGTAGCTAATGGTTACGGTGAGCGTAGATTAAAGAACAGATGTGCTGATGGTGTATCTTGTACTGAGCGTGAGCATGCAGCTAACAGAAGAACGGAATTCCGTTTAATTAACAACTAATATTTACTTAATTAATATATACTTTGTGTTAATTATATAATATCGAAGAAAAGCCTCTTAAGAAATTAAGAGGCTTTTTTTATTTATAAAATTAATGGTATTATTATATTCTTAAAGCATAATTGATATTATAGGTGTTTAGAATCGAGCAATACAAATCAGATAAATTTGATGAATGGAATTTATTTATTGAACAATCAAAAAATGGAACTTTTCTATTTAATAGAAATTTTATGGAGTACCATAGTGATCGTTTTGAAGATTTC
The DNA here is from genome assembly GCA_964545595.1 of uncultured Flavobacteriaceae bacterium. GTDB lineage: Bacteria > Bacteroidota > Bacteroidia > Flavobacteriales > Flavobacteriaceae > Aquimarina. The sequence goes on from CAZJGP010000159.1 coordinate 3,024, forward strand.
TCGTTATTAATTTATAAGAAAGATAAATTAATAGCTTTGTTGCCAGCTAATATTGTGGGAGATAAAGTTTATTCTCATCAAGGATTGACATATGGAGGTTTAATTTTACCATTGAAAATAGGCTATGCAATTGTAGAGGCTATTTTTACAGAAATAATTAGTTTTCTTAAAGCTAATTCGATTACTAATTTTATTTATAAATCGATACCTTTTCTATATTTAAAAGTACCGGCTCTAGAATTAGAGAGTTTGTTCATAAACAATGCTGCTAAAATAACCAGGAGAGATCAAAATTTTGCTATTAACTATAAAGTAGCATTAGACATACATAAAACTAAAATAAAGCATTTTACAAAAAACCATTCTTTAGGTTTTGAAATTAAACAATCGAATAATTGTGATGAATTTTGGAAAAAAGTTCTTTGCCCTAGATTAAATGAAAAACATAAAACTACCCCTGTTCATTCTAATTTAGAAATGAATTTTTTAATGAAACAATTTCCTAATCAAATTATACAATATGATATTTATTTAGATGATGAAATTTTAGCAGGAATTACAATTTTTAAAGCGGATACAGTTATTAAATCACAATATGGTGCAACTACTGTAAAGGGAGAAAAACAAAGGGCTTTAGATTATTTATTTATATATTTAATTAATTACTTTAAAGAAAGAGGTTATCACTATTTTGATATGGGTACAGCAACAGGAAATTTAGGGTTGATAAAGCAAAAAGAAGAATTAGGTTGCAGTTTATATAACTTAGATCAATATGAATTATCATTATGAAAATTGATTTTTTGAATTTAAAAAAATTAAACAAAAAATATGAAACTGTTTTTTTAAAAAAAACGCAACAATTTTTTGAAAGTGGTAACTATATTTTAGGCAACGAAGTAAGTAGGTTTGAAAGTGATTTTGCAAACTATTGTGGTGTAAAACATTGTATAGGAGTAAGTTCAGGTTTAGATGCCTTAACTTTGATTTTAAAGGGATATATTGAGTTAGGTAGGCTTGATAAAGGAGATGTTATTTTAGTGGCTTCAAACACTTATATAGCTACAATAATAGCTATAATTAACGCAGGTTTAAAACCAGTTTTAATAGAACCTTGTAATAAAACATTTAATTTAGATCCTAGATTACTAAATGTAAAACAAAACCCTAAAGCTGTTTTAGTAACATATTTATATGGTCAATTAGCTGAAATAGAAAAAATTAAGATCTTTTGTAAAGAAAATAACTTGTTATTAATTTCTGATTCAGCACAAGCACATGGAGCTGAAGATTTAAATTGTAATAAAGCAGGATCGTTAGCAGATGCTTCAGGGTTTAGTTTTTACCCAACTAAAAATTTAGGTGCGTTAGGTGATGCAGGAGCAATAACCACTAGTGATGATAGACTTAATGAAGTTTTATTAGCTTTAAGAAATTATGGATCTATAAAAAAAAATGAACACCAACTTATAGGTGTAAACTCTCGATTAGATGAAATTCAGGCAGCTTTTTTAAATGTAAAACTTCCTTATTTAGATAATGAAAATGAAAATAGAAGAGCTATTGCTAGACGGTATATAGAAGAAATTAAAAATATAAAAATTGATCTTCCTATTTGGGATGAAAGTAATAATCATGTTTTTCATCAATTTGTAATACGAGTTAGTGACCGTAATAATTTTCAAAAATATATGAATGAAAATGGTATTGGTACTTTAATTCATTATCCAGTTCCACCACATAAACAAAAAGCTCTTAAAGGATTTTTTACCAATGAATACCCAATAACAGAAAAGTTATGTAATGAAATTATAAGTTTGCCTATAAGCCTTGTTTTAACAAAAACTCAAGTTGATTATATTATAAAAATAATTAATACATATTAAATGATTATCGACATTTTTATAAAATCATATAATAGACCTTATTATTTAGTAAGATGCATAAAGTCATTGTATACTTTTATAAAAGAAAGTAAGTTTAATATAATAATATTAGATGATGGTACCCCTGAAAAATACCTAACTAAAAT
>CAZJGP010000160.1:0-7870 GCA_964545595.1 uncultured Flavobacteriaceae bacterium
AAATTTGTTTTTTCATTTAATGAGTTATTCTACTTTCAAATTTCTGAATAAAAGAAAAGCACAAACTATAGCTATACCTAATAAAACTATAGCCCCTAGGCTACTACCATATATAACATAACCAAAACCAAATAAAGTAGTGTAAACAGCTATTACACCTAATAGCATTGAGGCTATATCTTTTGTTAAGTTTTCTGTAGCTTTAGGTAAAATTGTATTTGTATCTATTTGTTTCTTAAACCCGTTCCAACCAAAACCATAAGGTTTAACTTTTTTATAAAAGTCTAATAAAACATTTTTACTAGTAGGTTGTGTTAATAGTGTTACAGTTACCCAACATATGGTAGTTATTACAACAGATAAAATTAGTTCTTGATAAGACTCTAAACGAGCTCCAAAAACTTGTGCATGTCCAAATTTGAACCACAAGGCTAAAACAAAAGAAACTACCATTCCTGTAATTTCAGAATAAGCATTAACACGCCACCAGAACCAACGTAGAATATAAATAAGTCCTGTACCAGCACCAATTTGTAATAGTATATTAAAAGCATCCATGGCATTACTTAATGCTAAAGACAATAATGCTGCTAGTACCATTAATAATACAGTACTAACTCTACCTACTGTAACTAATTCTTTATCGGAGCAATTAGGTTTTACAAAACGCTTATAAAAATCGAAAACAACATATGATGCTCCCCAATTTAAATGTGTTGAAATCGTACTCATAAAAGCAGCTACCAAAGAAGCTACAATTAATCCTAATAAACCACTAGGTAATTTAGTTAACATGGCAGGGTAGGCAATATCATGGCCTATAATGTTAGAATCTACATTAGGGAAAGCTGTTTGAATATCTATTAAATTAGGGTAAACAATTAAAGATGCTAATGCTATTAATATCCATGGCCAAGGGCGTAATGCATAATGTGCAATATTAAAAAGTAGTGTAGCACCAATGGCATGTTTTTCGTTTTTAGCTGAAAGCATACGTTGTGCAATATAACCACCTCCACCAGGCTCTGCACCAGGGTACCAAACACTCCACCATTGCACAGCGATAGGTATTATTAATAAAATTAACAACGATTTGTTATCATTAAAATCGGGTAAAAAGTTTAATTTATCAGATACATTTGCATGTGCTAATAAATTAGATAAGCCATCAACTTCGGGTAAGTTAACAATATATATTGCTGCCCAAATAGCACCAATCATAGCTATTATAAATTGAATAAAATCAGTAATAATAACCCCTTTTAAACCACCCATTACACTATAAAAAACGGTAATTATTGAGGCATATAAAACACATTGCCATGGTTCTAAGTTAAATAGTATTCCTCCAATTTTTATCGCGGCTAAACAAACCGAAGCCATTATCATTACATTAAAAAATACTCCTAAATAAATAGCTCTAAATCCTCGTAAAAAAGCAGCTGCCTTTCCGCTATAACGTATTTCGTAAAAAGCCAAATCGGTTAATACTTCAGATCTTCGCCATAGTCGGGCATAAACAAATACAGTTAACATTCCTGTTAATAAAAAAGCCCACCAAACCCAGTTACCTGCAATACCATTTTCTCTAATAATTTGTGTTACTAAGTTAGGAGTATCGGCAGAAAATGTAGTTGCTACCATAGAAACACCTAATAGCCACCAAGGCATATTACGACCAGATAAAAAGAAATCGACCCCACTTTTAGAAGCATTTTTAGATACGATAATTCCGATAATAGTAAAAACAACAAAAAAGCATAATATAATGCTTATATCTAGTGTTGAAAGTTGCATAAGTTTGTGTTTTTTAAGTAAAAGTAGTTGTTGCTGTTTGTTCTTAAGAATCAGTATTATCTATCTTATTATCTGGTTTAAGCTTAACTTTTTCAACCAAAGTTTTTTTAGGTTCAATAGCGTTTCCTTTTCTATCTCTTGTTAGAACAGCTTTAATAGAAGTAGGTTCTGTAATAATATCTCTTGGATCTATATATTCTTCTTCTTCATCTATTTTAGATTTTGCCTCGTTAATTATTTTTTTCTTCCCTAAAGAGCTTATAGGTAATTTTGCCGCAACATAACCTAAAACAAAAGCTATTAATAAAAGTATAGCTATTTCTAAAAATGCAGTTGATCTATCCAACGGATTCATATTTTCAAACATAATTATTCTATTATTAATGTAACACCTTCATTAATGTTTCCATCAATTGATTTTACTTGATTTTTTAAAGCAGTTAATTTTGTTTTGCCAACAAAAAGACCTTCTTCATTAAAGTATTTAAGAACCATAGTACTTAATAAAATACCCTTATCGTAATTATCTTTACTATTATTACTTTTATTAGAATAACCAACTAAACGTACATTTTTAGCATTGGCATTCTTTTTTATAAATTTTTTAAACTTCTTGTTAGCTTTAAATTTATTATTCTTGAAATTATATTCCGATATACTATAAGTAATCTTTTCTTTAGTATTAATACTAATAGGTTCTTCAGTAGCTATTTTATTTTCTGTTACTTCTATAGGTTTTTTTTCTAATTCTGGTTTAACCACTACCGGTGTATTTATAAAAGTTGTTGTATCTAAATTAGCTGTTGTTATAGGAGTTTCAGTAGTGTTTTTAATTGAAGTGTAATCTATTTTATTTAAGTTTATTACAGAATCTAGTGGTTTAAACTGAAAATTAATTCCGCCAATAAACTTACCATATTTGTTATACTCAAATAGTGCTTTTTGAGTGTTTACTGCAATAAGTTGGTCTGTAATACCTAATTTAACTAAACGGTCTTTTATAAAACTTGCCCGAGCTAAACCTTCTGTTTTCGTTTCTTCAGCATTATAATAACTGTTTATAATTAAACTACTATTTATAGAATCCATATGTTTGGCTATAACAAAACCATATTCACTAATACCAAACGGAATTTGAACTCGAGGTCTATTTTTAAATATTTTAAAATTACCATAATAACTTTTTAGTAAATAGTCTTTATCGTAAATTTTAAGATTACTTGTAATTAAAGAATCAACTGTTTTTTGTGTAATAGCAACAACTAAATTGTCTTGTGTTATTTTTAAAGAATCAGAAATAGTATTATTAGTTGTCGTTTCAACAATTTTAGTTTCTATAATAGGTGGTACAGGTGTTTTTACTACTTGTTCTATGTTTTTAGAATCACAAGCTCCTTTTATTACACATATATAATAAGTACTAGCAATTGCTAGCCAAACCGAAAAAATACTTAATGCAAGTAAAAACCTCTTCATATATTAGTGTTAATATCAACTAAAATAGTGTAAAAAGTATAAATGAAAGTACTTATATGTTTTTAACATAAAAAATTATTCTAATTTGTTTGATTACCACGTTATATTTTATTTATTTTGCAGCAGAATTTATTGAAATGAATAATACATGTTTACATCACCATCATCACTACAATCTCGCTTAAGCGTGGTAGTTTGGTATGTATACATTTAACATATAATAAACCCGTTTGAGCTTTCTCAAGCGGGTTTTGTTTTTAATATAAATTCGCTTAATTTCCCTTTCGGAAGAAGTAAAGCAATATTCAAACGCTAATAGCTTAATTGTTATGACTAAAATTAGAATTGCCATTCAAAAGAGTGGAAGATTAAACCAAGATTCAATACAAATTTTAAAAGATTGTGGAATTTCTATTGATAATGGTAAAGACCAATTAAAAGCAGATGCAAGAAACTTTCCTATGGAAGTAATGTTTCTTCGTAATGGTGATATTCCTCAATATTTACGTGATGGAGTAGTGGATATTGCTATTATTGGAGAAAATGTATTAATTGAAAAAGGACAAGATATTTCGATAGCTGAACGTTTGAATTTTTCAAAATGTAAAGTTTCATTAGCAGTGCCAAAAGATGCTACATTTAATTCTATTAAAGATTTAGATGGTAAGCGTATTGCAACTTCGTACCCAAATACCGTAGATCAGTATTTAGCTGATAAAGGTATTTCTTATGAAATTCATCAAATTTCAGGATCTGTAGAAATTGCTCCTAATATTGGGTTAGCAGATGCTATTTGCGATATTGTTTCTAGTGGAAGCACTTTATTTAAAAATAACTTAAAAGAAGCAGAAGTTATGTTAACTTCAGAGGCTGTATTAGCAGTTTCTCCAAATATTTCTGCCGAAGCAACAGCTATTTTAAAGAAATTACAATTCCGTATTCAAGCTGTTTTAAAAGCACGTAATTACAAGTATATTTTATTAAACGCCCCTAATAATAAATTAGACGAGATTGTAAAAATATTACCAGGAATGAAGAGTCCTACTATTTTACCTTTGGCAGAAGAAGGTTGGAGTAGTGTACATACTGTTATTCAGAAAAATAAATTTTGGGATGTTATTGATGAACTTAAAGCCATTGGAGCCGAAGGTATTTTAGTAAACCCTATTGAAAAAATGGTACTTTAATTTGAGTTGATAGTTACTAGTTATCAGTTGTTAGTTTTTTTATTTTCAACTGAAAACTAACAACCAACAACTTACAATAAATAGGAATGAACAAAATATATAGTCCAAAACCACAAGAGTGGGAAGCAATTTTAAAAAGACCAACGCAAACTGTTGCCGATATTGAAGGAACAGTAGCAGAGGTTTTCAATGCTGTTCGTTCAAATGGAGACAAAGCTATTAGTGATTACACAAAACGTTTTGATAAAGTTTCATTAGATTCTATTTTAGTTTCAGAAACAGAAATTAAAGAAGCAGAGGCTTTAGTTAGTGACAATTTAAAAAAAGCTATACAACTGGCTAAACAAAATGTTACTCGTTTTCACGAAGCACAAAAAACTAGCAGAGTAGCAATTACTACAATGGAAGGTGTAGATTGTTGGCAAGAAAAACGCCCTATTCAAAAAGTAGGTTTATATATTCCAGGAGGAACAGCTCCTTTGTTCTCAACAATACTAATGTTAGTATTGCCTGCGAAAATTGCAGGTTGTAAAGAGATTGTTTTATGTTCACCTCCTAATTTCGAAGGTAAAATACATCCTGCAATTTTATATACGGCACAATTATGTGGTGTAACTAAAATTTGTAAAGTAGGAGGTATTCAAGCTATTGCCGGAATGACATTTGGTACCGAAACTATACCACAGGTATATAAAATATTTGGACCAGGTAATCAGTTTGTAACAGTAGCCAAACAATTAGCAACTAAACATGGTGTAGCTATCGATATGCCTGCTGGACCTAGTGAATTACTTGTTGTTGCCGATGATTCAGCCAATGCAGCATTTGTAGCATCTGATTTATTAAGTCAAGCTGAACACGGAAAAGATAGTCAAGTAATATTAGTTTCTACCTCTAAAAAACTTATAGAAGAAGTTGAAATAGAAGTAGAAAAACAATTAGCAGTTTTACCAAGAGTAGCAATAGCTACAGAAGCAATAAAGAATTCAAAACTTATTTATGTAGAGAATGATAAAATTGCTTTAGATATGATTAATGAATACGGTCCAGAACATTTTATTGTTTGTGTAAAAGATGAAGACTTTTATGTAAACAACATTGCAAATGCAGGTTCTATTTTTATAGGTAACTATACTCCAGAAAGTGCTGGCGATTATGCATCAGGAACTAACCACACATTACCTACAAATGGTTATGCTAAAAATTATAGTGGTGTAAACTTAGATACTTTTATGAAAAGTATGACTTTTCAAAAAATATCTAAACAAGGAATAGAAAACATTGGTAATGCAATAGAATTAATGGCTGAAGCCGAAGGCTTACAAGCTCATAAAAATGCGGTTACATTACGTTTAGAAGAAAAATAATGAAGGCTTTATTAATTTACATTTTTACTTTTTTTTTAACCTTTAGTAGTTTTTCGCAAAGCAAAAAGGCTTATGAGATTTTTACTGCTGCAGGTAAAAAAACAAAGTTTTCTAAAGTAATTAAACAAGCCATAGAAAAAGAGGTGCTTCTTTTTGGAGAATTACATAATAACCCTATTGCACATTGGTTAGAGTTTGAATTAGTTAAAGAATTAAGTACTAAACGCAAGTTAATTTTAGGTGCTGAAATGTTTGAAACAGACCAGCAAGAAGAATTAAACTTATACCTTAAAGATTCTATAAATCAAGAAGCTTTAGCTCAGAACATTAAATTGTGGTCTAATTATAATACAGATTATAAGCCTTTAGTAGATTTTTCTAAGGCAAAAAAAATACCTTTCATTGCTACTAATGTACCTCAAATTTATGCATCATTAACCTATAAAGAAGGGTTTAAACCTTTAGAAACATTAGTACCTGAAGAGCAAAAATATATAGCACCACAACCAATAGTATTTAATGCTGAATTACCACAGTATAAAAAAATACTAACAGAAATGGGGGAGCACGGAACACCTGAATTGGTAAAAGCACAAGCTATTAAAGATGCTACAATGGCTTATTTTATTCAAAAAAACAGAAAAGATGATGCTTTGTTTATTCATATAAATGGTGCTTACCATTCTGATTTTAAAGAAGGTATTCATTGGTATTTAAAACAAACAAATGCTAATTTAAATACACTTACCATCTCTACTGTAGAGCAAGATTCTATAGAGCAATTAAATGCTGAAAATATAAATAAAGCAGATTTTATTATTTGCATACCTAGTTCAATGACTAAAACTTATTAAATTTAATGGTCTAAATTTCGTCATACTGAACTTGATTCAGTATCACATTATAAATATTGAAGTAAATGAAAACCAGTTTTGTATATATTATTACAAATAAGTATAGAACTACATTTTACATAGGAATAACTTCTAATTTGAAAAGAAGAATCCATGAACACAGTCAAGGAATTGGTTCTAAATTTACATCAAAATATAATTTAACAGATTTAGTCTATTATGAAGAATTTAATGATATTAATCAGGCAATTACAAGAGAAAAACAATTAAAAAATTGGAAAAAAGAATGGAAGTTAAATTTAATAAAGGAGAAAAATCCTAAATTAAAGACTTATAATATCAACTTAATGTGATTCTGAAACAAGTTCAGAATGACGAGTAAATCATAAAATATTTCGTGCTAAATTTGCTTTAGCATTTCTACTATAAAAATGAATACAACATTCAACTTACAAAATATAATTCGTGATAATGTAAAAGCTATGAAAGCTTATAGTTCTGCACGCGATGAATATGTTTCTGACGGGTCTAAGATGGTTTTTTTAGATGCTAACGAAAATCCTTTTGAAAATGGTGTAAACCGTTATCCAGACCCACAACAACGTGGATTAAAGCAAGTAATTGCCGAACAAAAAGAAGTTAATGTTAACCAAATACTGTTAGGTAACGGAAGTGATGAAGTTTTAGATTTACTTTTTAGAGCATTTTGTCAGCCTAAAGTAGATAACATTATTACCTTACCACCAACATACGGTATGTATACAGTACTTTCAAACTTAAATGAGATAGAAGAACGTAAAGTGCAATTGGAAGCCGATTTTCAACCTAACGTTGAGGCTATTTTAGAAGCTGTTGATGGTAACTCTAAAATGCTTTTTATTTGTTCTCCAAACAACCCAACAGGTAACTTAATTAGCTTAAAAAGAATTAAAGAATTACTTACTAGCTTTAACGGTTTGGTAGTAGTAGATGAAGCTTATATTGATTTTTCTGAGCAAGAAAGCTGGATTACTCAATTAGATAATCATCCTAATTTAATAGTAACACAAACCCTTTCTAAAGCATATGGTTTAGCTGGTATTCGTTTAGGTTTATGTTACGCTTCCGCAGAAATAATAGAGGTTTTAAACAAAATAAAACCCCCTTATAATGTGAATGAGCTTACGCAGAAAAAAGCCTTAGAACGTGT
>CAZJGP010000161.1:0-14266 GCA_964545595.1 uncultured Flavobacteriaceae bacterium
ACATCTTCTTCTGGCTCCCAAATATCTTCTCTACCTGCCGCAAAACCAAAAGTTTTGAACCCCATTGATTCTAAAGCTACATTACCTGTTAATATTAACAAATCGGCCCAAGAAATTTGCTTTCCATATTTTTGTTTAATAGGCCATAGTAATAACCTAGCTTTATCTAAGTTACCATTATCTGGCCAGCTATTTAATGGTGCAAAACGTTGGTTACCAGAACCTGCTCCTCCGCGTCCATCTTGTGTTCTATAAGTACCAGCACTATGCCAAGCCATTCTAATAAAAAACGGTCCGTAATGTCCGTAATCAGCAGGCCACCATTCTTGCGAATCGGTCATTAAATCATTTAAATCTTTTTTTAATGCTTTAAAATCTAATTTTTTAAACTCCTCTGCATAATTAAACGCAACATCCATTGGGTTTGTTAATGATGAATGTTGTTTTAAAATGTTTAACTTAAGTTGATTTGGCCACCAATCACGATTTGCTGTACCTTGACCTGCATTGTTTTTTGGTGTATCATGACCGAACGGACATTTTCCTCCTTCTGAATTATTTTCCATAACTTTTATTTTTTTCTTTTCTCTAATTCAAAAATATATAATAGTTAGTTATTTCTTATATAGAAATGATAGAAAAAAGCTACTGTTAGATAGTTTACTCAAATTTAAATAAAATTTTAACAGTATTTAATTATTGTTTATAATAAAAACAACAAAACCATTAATTGTTGATAATCAGTTATATCTACTAAATTATTTTATATCCAAACAAAACAACATCTAATTAATATAAAAACTATGTATTTTTGCTTATCGTATGAAAAAGAAAGTAAACAACGTTAATATATTAAATAAGAAAGCCAAATTCGAGTATGAATTGCTAGATGTGTATACTGCTGGTATAGTATTACGAGGAACTGAAATAAAGGCTATAAGAGAAGGAAAAGCTAGTATAGCAGAAAGTTTTTGTGAATTTAATGACAAAGGAGAGTTATTCGTTATTAACATGACAATACAAGAATATTCTCATGCAACATTCTTTAATCATAAACCTAAATCGGAACGCAAATTACTACTTAACAAACAAGAGTTAAAAAAATTAGATAAAGAAGTTTCTCAAAAAGGACTTACAATTGTTCCTTTAAAAGTTTTTTGTAATGAAAATGGCTTTGCTAAAATAAAAATCTCTTTAGCTCGTGGTAAAAAAACGCATGATAAACGTGAAGCTATTAAGGATCGTGATAATAAAGTTGCTTTAGCTAGAATTAAAAAGAATTTTTAACGACTATAATGGTAGTTTAATTTATTAAAATAAAGTACTAGCGAGCTTATGAAAAAATATCTTTTATTACCAAGTTTATTTCTTTTATGCTTTTTAAATTTTTCTTGTACCTATCTACAGTGGCGCCAAACGGATCAAGAAATTAAAGAGAATTTTAATAATCTAAATGTAAATAATGAGATTTCATATTTTAAAGTAGATAGTCTTAGATTAAACGCGCGTATATTATCTGTTGTTTCCAATAAAGATAATATCAACTTAGTTTTTTTACATGGTTCGCCCAGTTCTTTGTCTGCCTGGCAAGGTTACCTAACAGACACTTCACTTAGTGAAATAGCTAATATGCATGCTATTGATAGGCCTGGATATGGTTATTCTAATTTTGGATCAGAAATTCCATCCGTTGATACCCAATCTCAGGTTGTTAATGCTATTATTAATCATAAAAAACTTGATAATGTTGTCATTATTGGCTCTTCATACGGTGGTCCTATAGCCGCCAGGGTTGCGTTTTTAAACGAAAATGTAACAGCAGCTATTATGATTTCTCCAGCAATAGATCCTGTTATTGAAAAAGATATTTGGGCTTCGCGCTTTACGCAATGGAAATTAACTAGATGGTTAGTGCCTACTGCATACCGAGTTGCTGGTGATGAAAAGAAAATTCATGCAAACGAATTAGTTTTAATAAGAGAGGATTGGAAAAAAATTGAAACACCAATTGTACATATTCATGGAGATAATGATGATCTTGTTCCTTATGAAAATATAAACTTTAGCATGCAAAATTTCAAGGACATAAAAATTATCACAATACCTGAAAAAGGTCATGAAATTGCCTGGAAATATCCTGAATTAATTATACCCCATATAAAAGAATTAATAGCTAAGAAGCTTAATAAATAAAATTAATTTTTATCACTTAACATAGGTACAAAACGAAACTCACCAAATTCTTGTTTTGAAAATGTTTTTTCATCATTACGAACATACAAATGCATTATTTGCGGATCATTACCTATAGGAATTATAAGCCTACCTCCTATTTTTAACTGACTTAGTAAAGTTTTAGGTAAATATGGTGCTCCAGCAGTAACAATAATACTATCAAAAGGCGCTTCAATTGGTAATCCTTTATAACCATCTCCAAAAATTAATTGTTTAGGACGGTAATTTAATTTAGGTAGTAATTTTTTAGTACTCTTAAAAAGTTCATGTTGTCTTTCTATAGAGAATATTTGTACACCCATTTCGCACAAAACCGCTGTCTGATATCCTGAACCTGTACCTATTTCTAATATTTTATGATTGGGTTTTAATTGCATTAAAGCAGTTTGAAAAGCTACTGTAAACGGATGTGAAATTGTTTGTGCTGCCCCAATAGGAAAAGCTTTATCTTGATACGCATGTGCTTCAAAAGCAGCATCTAAAAACAAATGTCTAGGCACTTTATTTATTGCTGCTAATACCAATTCATCTTTTATGCCTTTTACACGTAGTGCTTCCACTAAACGTCTTCTCATTCCTTGATGTTTTGGTAAATCTTTATGCAGCATATTATAGTAAGTTTTGTAGAACAGTAAATGTACGAAACAATAAAAATAATTGCCTCAAACTTTCAAAAAAGAATTAATGTAATAATTAATTTTTTTTGACATATTTAAACCCTTTAAAAGCTAAATAATAATTATATTTTTGTTCAAAACTACATTTTATGCTTAAAGCTGGAGTACTTGGCGCAGGTCACTTAGGAAAAATACATTTACGTTTATTAGCACAGTCAGAAAACTACGAGTTAGTTGGTTTTTATGACGCAGATGAAATACATGCTAAACAAATTGTTGATGAGTTTGGATATACTTATTTTGACTCTATAACAAAACTTATTGAGGCGGTAGATGTTGTAGATATTGTAACTCCTACTTTTGCTCATTTTGAAACTGCTAAAAAAGCTATTGAAAGTGGTAAACACGTTTTTATAGAAAAACCAATTACTAATACAATTGCTGAAGCAGAAGAGTTAATAGGCTTAGCTAAAAAACACAATGTTAAAGGTCAGGTTGGTCATGTAGAACGATTTAACCCTGCTTTTACTGCTATAAAAGATAAAATAAACAATCCTATGTTTATTGAAACGCATCGTTTAGCTGAATTTAACCCTCGTGGAACTGATGTTCCTGTAGTTTTAGATTTAATGATACATGATATTGATGCTATTTTAAGTGTAGTACCATCATCTGTTAAAAAAGTTACGGCAAGTGGAGTTTCAGTTATTAGTGAAACTCCAGATATTGCTAATGCACGTATCGAGTTTGAAAGCGGTTGTGTTGCCAATTTAACTGCAAGTCGTATCTCATTAAAAAACATGCGTAAAACTCGTTTCTTCCAAAAAGACGCTTACATATCAGTAGACTTTTTTGAGAAGAAATGCGAGGTTGTAAAAATGAAAGATGCACCTACTAATCCTGGTGAATTTGATATGATTTTACAAAATGCTGAAGGTGTTAAAAAACAAATCTATTTTGATAATCCAAACGTTGGTAGCAATAATGCTATTTTAGATGAATTAGATTCTTTTGCTAATGCTATTAACAACAATACAATACCTGTTGTAAGTTTAGAACAAGCTACAAACGCACTTAAAGTAGCACTTGAGGTAATAGCTGATTTTGATATATAAACAATGACTTTGATAGCTCAAAATATAACAAAATTAAAGCAAAGCCTTTCGGCGGAAGTTACCCTTGTTGCGGTTTCAAAAACAAAACCCGTAAGTGACCTTCAAGAAGCTTACAATGCAGGACAACGTGTCTTTGGAGAGAATAAAATACAGGAAATGACTGATAAATTTCAGGAACTTCCTAAAGATATTGAATGGCATATGATTGGTCATGTACAAACTAATAAGGTTAAATACATGGCTCCTTATGTACATTTAATTCATGCCGTAGATAGCTTAAAATTATTAACTGAAATTAACAAACAAGCTTTAAAACATGATCGAATAATTAATTGTCTTTTACAGTTAAAAATAGCTAGTGAAGATTCTAAATTCGGTCTTTCTGTAAAAGCATTAGAAGAGTTACTTAACAACGAGAAACTTCCTCTTTTAGAGAACATAAAAATAATTGGTTTAATGGGAATGGCTAGTTTTAGTGATGCCAAAACACAGGTAACTAATGAATTCAATTTATTAAAGAGTACATTTGATACTCTTAAAGATAAAAAGTTACCTAAAAACTGTAATTTACAAACAATCTCTATGGGAATGAGTGGCGACTACCCTATTGCTTTGGAGTGCGGGAGTAACATGATAAGAGTTGGAAGTGCTATTTTTGGTAATAGAAACTATAATTAAAATAATTTGTACGCAATACTTGACATAGAAACTACCGGAGGTAAATATAATGAAGAAGGCATTACTGAGATTGCTATATATAAATTTGACGGACATAAAGTTGTAGATCAGTTTATTAGTTTAGTAAACCCGGAACGCCCTATTCAACCTTTTGTTGAAAAGCTTACGGGTATTAATAGTAAAATGTTAGTTAGCGCTCCTAAATTCTTTGAAGTTGCAAAACGCATTGTAGAAATTACAGAAGGCACTATAATTGTTGCTCATAACGCTCAGTTTGACTACAGAATTCTTAGAACTGAATTTAAACGTTTAGGGTATACCTTTGAAAAAAACTCATTGTGTACCGTTGAACTTTCTCAGAAATTAATGCCTGAACAACCTTCGCATAGTTTAGGTAAATTAGTACGATCATTAGGCATACCAATGTCCGACCGCCATAGAGCAAGCGGAGATGCTTTAGCAACAGTAGAACTTTTTAAACTGTTATTAAATAAAGATTTAGAAAAAGAAATACTTACACAAACTATTAAAAACCTTAACCTTCAATTTAATGATAAGTTAAGGACTTTAATGACCGATTTACCTAACACTATTGGCGTATATTATATGCACGATAAAGAAGGCAAAATTATATATACTGGTAAAAGTAAGAATATTAAGAAACGAGTAAATCAGCATTTTTCTAACAACAATAAAAAATCGAGAGCTTTACAAAAAGAGGTCGATCGTATAAGTTTTGAAATTACTGGTTCTGAAATGATCGCCTTATTAAAAGAAAATCATGAAATAAAGCGTCAAAAGCCTAAATACAATCACGCTTTAAAAAACTCTAATTACACACATGCCTTATACCCTATTACCGATGATAATGGGTATATACATTTAAAAGTAATTAAAGCCGATGGTCGAAAAAAACATATTACAACTTTTACAAATTTACAATCGGGAAAAAGTTTTTTACAACGAATTAGTGAAACTTATGGTTTGTGTGAAAAATATATAGGTATTTACACAGGTAAAGGTGCTTGTTTTAAAAATGAAACAAAACAATGTGCTGGTGCTTGTATTCAATTAGAAAGCTTTAATGATTACAACATACGTGTTCGTAAAATCATTGATAAATATACTTTCAAAAACAAAAACATACTTATCATTGGTCGTGGCCGAGAAATGGGTGAAAAAAGCTTAATTTTAATTGAAGATAGTGAATTTAAAGGCTTTGGATACTTTAAATTAAATCATCAAATTTCTAAATTAGAATTAATAAAGTCTATTATTACTCCTATGGCTCATAACAAAGATGCTCAACATATTATTCAAAGTCAATTGAGAAGAAGTAAAAAATTAAAAGTATTACCGCTTCCTAATTAATTGTAAAACAAGCTACTTAAAATAAGTATTAGTATATTTAAAATAAATGATACGTAAAAAAATACATGACATAATATTTTATTCTGACTCTAAAACAGGTCGTGTTTTCGATATAGGGCTTTTATTACTTATTTTAATAAGTGTTGCTTTAGTTATGTTAGAGAGTGTAAATAGTATTAGTACTGTTTATGGACAATTATTTGATAATTTAGAATGGGTTGTAACTATATTATTTACTATTGAATATATTGCCCGAATTACTGTTAGTAATAAACCTTTTAAGTATATTTTTAGTTTTTTAGGAATTATTGATTTATTATCTCTTTTACCTAAATATATATCTTTCTTTTTTGTGGGCTCACATGCTCTTTTAGCATTAAGAGCTTTACGTTTATTACGTGTATTCAGAATTTTAAAACTAGCTCGTTATATTGGAGAGTCTAATAAACTGTTAGAAGCTTTAAAAACTAGTAAAGCTAAAATTTTAGTTTTCTTAATGGCTGTAATGGTATTATGTATTGTATTAGGTACTATTATGTATTTAATTGAAGGTGCTGAAAATGGTTTTACAAGTATACCTAGAAGTGTTTATTGGTGTATAGTAACCCTTACTACTGTTGGGTTTGGAGACATTGCTCCTTCTACCCCTCTAGGGCAATTAATAGCATCTATTGTAATGATAATTGGTTACGGTATTATTGCTGTGCCAACTGGTATTGTTAGTGCTGAATATACACAACATATGAATGATGAAACAAAAAAAGCAAAAAAAAGCTCTTCTCATTGTCCTAATTGTGGAACAAAAATAGATAGAGAAAATGCTGCTTTTTGTTATGTTTGCGGTGAATCTTTGTAAAGAATGAATAAACAAAAAACTCTTATTGTTGTCGTGGGTCCTACTGCTATTGGTAAAACAGCTTTAGGAATAAAATTAGCACAATACTTTAATACTGAAATAATATCAGCCGATAGTAGGCAGTTTTTTAAAGAAATGGCTATAGGAACTGCTGTACCTGACAAAGAAGAATTAGCTGCAGCTCCTCATCATTTTATTCAGAATATTAGTATTGAACAAAAATACAGTGTTGGTGACTTTGAAAAAGAAGCCTTAATTAAAATTGACGAGCTTTTTGCAAATAATGATTACGCCTTAATGGTTGGTGGTTCTGGTTTATATGTAGATGCTGTTTGTAACGGGTTAGATAAATTCCCCTCAGTTACAGCTGAAGCTAAAGAACATGTAACTAAAGTGCTAGAAACTGATGGTTTAGAAGGTTTAGTTACTATTCTTAAAGAAAAAGACCCTAAACAATACGAGGTTACTGCTTTACAAAACCCACATAGAGTACAACGAATTGTCGAAGTTTGTTTATCTAGTGATCAACCTTACTCTAGCTTTCTTACAAAACATAAGACAGTAAGACCATTTAATATTATTAAAATAGGAATTAAGGCTGATAGAGAAATTATATATGATCGTATAAACAAACGTGTACATATAATGATCGAAAATGGCTTATTAGAAGAAGCCAAAGCTTTGATACCAAGCAAACATTTAAACGCATTAAATACCGTTGGTTATAAAGAATTGTTTGATTATTTTGATGGAAATATTGAGCTAGATTTTGCTATTTCGGAAATTCAAAAAAACACCCGACGTTTTGCTAAACGTCAACTTACCTGGTATAGAAAAGATGCAACAATAAATTGGTTCGATTACTCGTATAATTTAGAAGACATTATACGAGTAATCAAAAACTAATTTATTATTGTTTTACTACTAGCCTAAAGCCTTCTCCGTGAATATTCAAAATTTCCACGTTAGTATCTGCTTTAAAATATTTACGCAGTTTTGCTATATAAACATCCATACTACGAGAAGTGAAGTAATTATCATCTCTCCAAATTTTTGTCAATGCAGATTCTCTAGTCATTAAATCATTTATGTTTAATGATAGCATACGTAATAAATCATTTTCCTTAGGTGAAAGTTTTGTAGGCTCTTCGTTTTCAAATTTTAAAAAACGCAATTTAGAATTAAAACTAAATTTTCCGATTTTAAATTCAAACTGATCACTTTCTTCAACAGTTTCAGCCGATTTTCGCTGTAAAATTGCTTTCATTTTCATTAATAGCACATCACTGTCAAATGGTTTATTTAAGTAATCATCAGCACCAATACTATACCCTTTTAACACATCTTCTTTTAAAGATTTTGCTGTCAAGAAAATAATAGGCACTTCAGCATTTTTTTCTTTTATTTCTTTAGCTAAAGTAAATCCGTCTTTATAAGGCATCATTACATCTAAAATACAAAGGTCAAAATCGTCTCTTTTAAACTTTTCAAAACCTTCCATCCCATTTTTTGCATGAGTTACATTATAATCATTAATGGTAAGGTAATCTTTAAGAATAGTTCCAAAATTTGGATCATCTTCCACTAAAAGAATTTTTTTTAAATTTTTATCCATGTAATTAATTATGTTATTAATGGTATTTCAATAGTAAATGTTGTTCCTCCTAATTTACTATCGCTTTCTACAAAGATCTTAGCTTGGTGATCTTCTACAATTTGTTTAACATAACTTAAGCCTAAGCCATGCCCTTTAACATCGTGTATATCTCCTTTAGGCACTCTATAGAATTTATCAAAAATATTAGTTAAATTCTCTTTAGAAATACCAATTCCATGATCTTTTACTCTAAATATAATACTTTTTTTGTCATTCTTAGTACTAATTTCAATTTTTGGCTTATCTCCGCCGTATTTTACAGAATTATCTAACACATTGACAATCAAATTGATAAAATGATTTCTGTTTACTAAAACTTTTGTTTCTTCTGCCTGTAAATTTAAAACAAGACGCCCTCCACTATTATCTATAAATGATTTCATGTGCGATAAAGCTTCATTTATAATACTATGAATAGATTCTGGTTTTTTCTCAAAATTAAATTCTTTACTTTCTAATTTCGCGATAGTAAGTATATCATCCATTTGTTTATAAATGCGATTATTTTCATTACCAACTATTCCTATATATTTCGAAAGCACTTCTTTATTTTCTATAACCTTAGGTGATTTCATGAAATCTAAAGCTAAATTAATGGCTGCTACAGGTGTTTTTAATTCATGAGCCATATTATTTATAAAGTCCGTTTTAATTTCTGACGCTTTTCTTAACTCTAAAATCTTTTTTATAGCATAATAATAAGTAGCTATAATTATTACTAATAATAAAAACGATAAAAATATTAATGATAATATAGACGATAATACAAATTTACCTTGTGTGGGAAAAGTAACAAAAAGGGTATTATTACTTTTTCTATGTGCATATTCAAAAATATGTGCCCAATATTTATTTTTTAAATCGGCTTCTTTATATTTATCGGTCTTTAAAGTTGTTTGATTACACTTATCATAAACAGCAAATTCAAAATCAATATTAATTCCTTGTTCGTTAAATTGATGTTTTAATAATTTTTTTAACTGCTGTTTATCTATACGTTCAGATACGGGTATGTTTTCTGTATATTCTTTTATTAAAGATTCATATAAAAAGAATTCATATTTATCTATTGAAGATATTTTTTTTATCTCTTCTCTTACGTTTGCTGTGTTTTTAAAATAAAGTGTGTCTTTATATAAAGATTTTGCTATACGATCTAATATTTTTGAAATTTCTTTATTATACTTGTTTTTATAAGTAGCTACATCTTCTTTATTATTTATTGCTTTAAAATTCTCTATTAAATCTGTACTAGATTGGTTTCTTACTCTTTTATTTAAGTTATCTATAGACTTTTTTAAAGGATAAAAATAATATGAAAATTCTCTTTCTCTTACTATCCGTGCAGATCGAAACATCGAGCGCCTGGCACTAAAAAGGAACTCGCTATCTTTAGATTCTATTACATTGCAAATTAGATAAGCTTGGATGCATATTATACCCACCAATGATAAACTCATCAAGATTATTAATATAGACGTAAAACGTAAATTGTTCATAACAAGTAAATGTAATTATTAACTTATTTTTTCATTGCTTGTTTAAC
This sequence comes from uncultured Flavobacteriaceae bacterium, assembly GCA_964545595.1. GTDB lineage: Bacteria > Bacteroidota > Bacteroidia > Flavobacteriales > Flavobacteriaceae > Aquimarina. Next base: position 10,076 of record CAZJGP010000161.1, read on the forward strand.
CTAATGTTAACAACAAACAAATAAATTAATTTATTTTCATTTTAATCAAATTACACACTTCTAAAACTCTTTTTATTGTATTGATTTTTAAATTATTATAAATAATATAATTAGCTAATGGAACTTTCTTTTGATCTGTCCACTGGTTATTAATTCTTGCTTTTACTTCTTTAATAGATGTGTTATCTCTAGCAATAACTCGTTGTATTCTTTCTTCTACAGGTGTGCTTACTAAAATTGTATAATCACATTTATTTTGTATACCTGTTTCAAATAAAATAGCTGATTCTTTAATTACAAAAATCGCATTTTGCTCCTTATACCAATTATCAAAATGTTCTGCTACTGCAGGATGAACTATTGCATTTAATCTTTGTAATAATTCTTTATTATTAAATACTTTTTTTGAGATATAAGATCTATTTAATAGTTTGTCGGTATAAGATTCTGATCCTAATAAATTAATAATGGCTTGTTTTACTTTGTTATCAGTATTCATTATTTTTTTTGCCTCTATATCCGATATATAAACAGGAATACCTAAATCATTAAACAAAGAACATACTAAAGTTTTACCACTACCTATTCCTCCTGTTAAACCAACTATCATTATTTAATAATTATATATTGCACTTCTTTTTCTGTTAAGCGAGCGCTAAGAATATTTTCAGGATATTTTTCTAAATTAAGTAGCAACTTATTACTACTATCTAAAGCATTCGAAATATCTACTGAAACCTTAAAATCAGAAGCTTTCAACTTAGGTAAATCATTTATTAAAGCAATAAAAACAACATTCACTTGCTTAGGGAATAATTGAACTTTTGCATTTTCAGGTGTATTTAAAATAGTTATTGGAATTTTAAATTCTCCTTCCGTTAGTTTATCTACTTTTAAGCTTACTATAATTTTTTCTTTAGGAAATTTTAAATCAGATAAACTCTCTTTCTTTTCAATACGAATGTTTCCTTTGTAATTTTTTTGAATGTCTGATAATTTAAGTGTTTCTGTTTTTATAAAACTTAATGTATCTACTATACTTTTAGGGCCTATTACCTTGATTGTTTTATCTAATGTCTCTAAACCTTTTATAGATGTGTAACCAGGTGCATATTTAACGTTTGTTACAAGTTGTAAAGGAATTTCTTTCTCTTTATAAACATCATAATAAATATGTAATGAATCTTTAAACACATAAGAAATTTCACCATCATAATTAAGTGCTGTTTTTATAGAGTTAATCATAGACTTACCAGTAAAAAAAGTATGGTTTTCTGTATCTACTTTAGCTTTTCTAGAATCAAGATTAATGGTTTTTTTTAAAAGGGAATACTTTACCAATTGAAAGCCATTACCTTCTAAAATCATTTTTAAATTATTATCACTATTAGGTTTAACAATTTTTTCAGCCTCAATTTCAGAATATTGTATTTTAAAAGTAACCTCTTGAGAATGATTTTTAGAAAATTGTAATGCTAACCATAAGAATGCAGTAAAAGCAACAAAAAACAAATATGTTTTTACGTTCTTCTTCTCTAATTTTTTTTTAATTTTTTTTGATGGTATTTCTAAATCCATATTCTATCAATTAAAAAAAAGATTAGGAAACACTTTTTGGGGTTCTTTATTAAGCATATTAACTTGGATATGTGATTGTAAAAAACCTTTTCCGTAACCATAAAACTGAATAATAACAGCATAAACACTCATTAATCCAATTTTTATATTTTTATATCTAAAAGATGCTTCTAAAAATACTCCCAAAAAATAAATAGCATATAAACTTAGTATTATTTTATTTCCTGCTAAAGCAGAAAAAATAGCTACTAATAACCCTATACAAAACATTGTAGGAAACCAATAAGTAAGTTTAGCAGAACCTTTGTGCCAATTGTTTAATATTGGTCTACATTTACCAAATTTAGAAACCTGTAGTTTAAATTTACTCCAAGAAATGCGTCGTTTATGAAAAACTTCTACTTTTGAAAATAACGCTGTCTTAAAACCTTGTTCCCATAAACGCATACTTAAATCAGGATCTTCACCAGGGTGAATTTTCCCGAAACCATTAGAGGCTTTGAAAGCTTCTTTAGATAGCCCCATATTAAAACTACGTGGTTGAAATTTCGCTAAACTTTCGCTCCCACCTCTAATACCACCTGTTGTTAAAAAAGAAGTCATTACATAGTTAATTGCCTTTTGCAAATCTGTAAACGAATCGTGAGCATTATCTACCCCTCCAAAACAATCTACAAAATTATTTTCAAGTGCTTTTTCGGCTTCTAAAAGATAATTGCTTGGTAAAATAACATCACTATCTAAAATAAGAAAATATTCCCCTTTAGCTTTTTGCATTCCGTAATTACGAGAATCTCCTGGACCAGAATTAGACTTATAATAATAACTAATATTAAGATCTTTAAATTCTTTTATAACTTCTTTTGATGTTTCTGTAGAACCATCCTCGACTATTACAATTTCATAAGGCTTTGCATAGTTTAATTTTTTCATGCTTTGTAAAAGCTCTAATATTTCATTAGGCCTATTATAAACAGGAATTATAAAAGAAAAATAAGTACTTGACATTAATTGTTTTATTATAGATGCAATTTACATTTTTGATAATTAACCTAAAAGAAATTAGAAACACTTATAACTATAAAAAAAGCCCTTAAACTAAACGTTTAAAGGCTTTTTTTATATATTTTGAAATAGATTAAAATCTATTCTTCAACAAAGTGCTCCATTACTTGTTGGCTAACACCAACATTAGAGAACCCTCCGTCATTATATAAATTTTGTAAAGTAACTCGTTTCGTTAAATCACTAAATAAAGTTACAGTATAGTTTGCACAATCTAATGCTGTAGCATTACCAAGTGGCGACATCTTATCTGCATAAGAGATAAAACCATCAAAACCTTTAACACCTTGACCTGCTGTTGTTGGTGTTGGCGATTGAGAAATTGTATTTACACGTACATTCTTTTCTTTTCCGAAGAAATATCCAAAACTACGAGCAATAGACTCTAAATATGCCTTATTATCAGCCATATCATTATAATCAGGAAACACACGTTGTGCAGCCATATAAGAAAGTGCAACAATACTACCCCACTCACTCATAGCATCTGCTTTGTAAAGTGTTTGCATTACTTTATGAAAAGACATTGCCGAAACATCCGTTCCTTTTTGTGTCCATGCATAATTTTGATCTGTATAATGCTTTCCTTTACGTACGTTAACAGACATACCAATAGAATGCAATACAAAATCAATCTTACCTCCAAGAATCTCTACAGACTGATCTACAAGCTTTTTTAAATCCTCTTCAGATGTTGCATCTGCAGCAATTACTTGTGTATTACATTTTTCAGCAAGCTCATTAATTTTACCCATACGCATAGCTACAGGTGCATTTGATAAAATAAAAGAACCTCCTTCTTCGAAAACACGTTCAGCTGTTTTCCAAGCAATTGAATTTTCATCTAAGGCTCCAAAAATGATTCCTCTTTTACCTTTTAATAAATTATATGACATGATATCTTATATGTTATTTTAAATCTTTAATAGTTCAAATATACTAAAACCGATGCATTAATAAATACAGAATAAAATTAGTTTACTAACAGTGATTCTGCATGTGCTTTCGCCGCATCTGTTAATTGCTTACCTCCAATCATTTCTGCAATTTCAGCTACACGCTCATCAGTATTTAATTGTTTTAATTGTGTATGGGTTACATTGCCCTTATCTTCTTTATATACCTTGTATTGTACAGCTCCTTTTGCAGCAATTTGTGGTAAATGCGTAATACTAAACACTTGTTGTTTATCACTCATTTCTTGTAATAATTCTGCCATTTTTTGAGCTACTTCTCCTGAAACACCGGTATCAATTTCATCAAAAATAATAGTTGGCAGCTTTACATGTTGCGATAATAACATTTTAACAGCTAATACTATTCTTGATAATTCTCCACCTGAAGCTACTTTTTTTAAGGTTCCAAATTGACCTCCTTTATTGCAGAAAACAATAATTCAAAATTATCGGCACCAAAGGCATTAAATTCTAAAACTCGTTCTAATTTAGGATCAAAAGTAGCATTAGGCATACCTAATTTCTCTAAAATATCTTCTAATTTTTTAGTTAATGGTTTTAAAATTTTAGTTCTTTTCTTATGAATTTTATC
>CAZJGP010000162.1:0-8866 GCA_964545595.1 uncultured Flavobacteriaceae bacterium
GTCTTTTTATTTTATACTACATTATTATAATGTAGCTATTGAACGTACAATATTAGTTCTGTTATTTACTCGTTGAATATCACTCACGTTTACTACTGGAGTTGGTAAAGCTGCATTTGCTGTTGCTATTTGCGTAGCCAGTAAATCAATATCAATTAATCCACTACTCAAATTACTACTTCCAGCAAAGCCACCGCCAACGTTAATACCACGTTCTGCGAAAGCAATTCCATTACCCGCACTTTGGTTAATAGCAGATAGTAAACCTAGATTATTTTGTGCTGCTACACGATTAATCACAACCTCCCCAGCTTCTGCTTCAATTAAAGTGCCGCCAGCACTATGTCGTTTACCGCCAAGCAAGCCACCACCAGCTACATTAATACCACGTTCAGCTACTGGGGTTTGAGTATTACGAATTTGACTTACTGTATTTAATCCAGCTGCTAAAACTGTACCACTAGAAACAACCTTTGCAGCGGTTGCCAAAGGTTCGGGTAAAACGGATTCACTTGCCCAAACTTCACTAATACCTTGATAAGTGTTAATTGTTGCTTGCGCTATCGCTGCTGCTTTACCAGCTGCTGTATGTTCACCCAATAATTGAGCAATACCACCAAAAGTATTAGCAGTCTGTTGTAATCTTGCTGCTCCTAGTCTTCTATCAACATCTTCTTGCTCTCTTGCTGCTAGTTGATTTATTAGCGTAATATCTGCACCTGTAGCTTCTGCTGCTGCTACATCTCGCATTCGTTGTAGTTCGAGCCTTTCAGACTCTAATTCAAATTGATTCTGAAATTTCTCCTCGTCAAGCTCTAGTTGATTTTCAAAATCAATAGCTTCTGCTGCTTTTTGAGCTTCTACACGTGTAGCTTCTGCTTGTGCTATCTTTTCTGCATTATCAAAGTTAATAACCGCAATAGCTTCATTAAATTCTACTTCAGATATTTTGCCCTCCTCTAGCCTTGTTTCTTCAAATTTTCTGCGTTCATTAGCTAAATCGTTAAGCCTTTTTCGTTCTATGTTTAGGCTTTCTTCACTAAAGAATTTATCACTATCTAGTTTGCTTTGATTGTTTCTTATAAACTCATTTAATTCAAATTTAGCTGCTTGTATTCGTAACTCTGATTCTTCTTTTAGCCTTTCTTCTTCATCTTTTAAAGCTTGGTCATTAGCTGCTTTTTGTGCATCTTTAGCTTCTTTTCGGGCTGCTGAAACTTGATTAATAAAACGTAATTCTCTCGTACTTGCTGCCTGTTCTAAATTACTTCTTTCAGCTACTAAACGATTAAATTCGGCTTGGTCTTCTCGTGACGTATCATTTAAAGAATTTTCAATACGTTTGCGTTCAATACGTAAATCTTGTATAGCTAATTCATCTTTTGCAAGTTGGTTACTAATTTCAATAGCCTGTTGTGCTGCATTAGCTCTTTCAACTGTAGAATTTCCCGCATCACGAGCTGCTAGTTCAAGCTCTTTAATTTGTGCTAAAGATTTACTACGTGTAAGAATAAGCTCATTTTCAGAAATTTCAATCTGCTTTGTTAAGTTGTCGATTTGAGTTCCTTGTTCTAAAGCATCGGAAACAAATTCCCCTGTATTAGCTGCTAAATCTGATACTTTAGAAGTTAAATTTGTAACACCAGTTCCAGCTTGCAATACTCCATCAGCGATTTTTTGAAAATCAAGATTAATAATTCCCTCCAAGATTACACCAAAAGCTTTAAACCTATTTATTAGGTTATTTTGCACAAAATTTGCTAAGTCTTTCAGTGTTTGTTGGGGGTTGCTAAAGGCATTAAATAAGTTTTCTCCTAACTTCTGTAAAACTCCAACAAGGCTACTAAATAAAGCAGATAACGGACGTGTTACACTAGTTACTTTATCAATTCCAGCTTGTGAAGATGTTAGAAAAGAGATTAAACTTCCTAAGGCTACTACAATTAAACCTATTCCAGTAGATGCTAAAGCAAGCCTAAAAACTCTTAATGCTCCACTCATTACACCAGTAGATGTACTAGATGCTATCATTGCAGCATTCTTAGCTAGTAAAGCCGTTCGAACTTCTGTTAAAACAGTAGCCATATTTGCTAAAATCGGATTAGTTGAGAGTACCCCACTAGCATAATTACCTACATTGTTTTTTAGTTGTTCATAGGCTGAACCATTCTCGTTAACAAACTCGTTGTTTTCGTTAATTCGTGTGTTAATAGCTTCTAAGCTCTTTCTACCCTCGTCTGTAGATAAATTAAGGTTGTTTCTTAGTGCTAAAAGTTCCCTGTTTTGCTGCCTTGCTTCGTTGATACTCGTAACTTCTGTATCTAAAGCGTTATTTAGTCTAGTTGTGGCGGTTGTAACATTAGATAAAGTTTTTGAACCTTGGTTATATTCTGCACGTAAAGTTCTTAGAGCTGCTTCATTACGAACATAGCTTTCAGAAGTAATTTGGTTATCTGCTCGTAAAGTTTTTTGTGCTGCTGTAAGCGTGTTTATGCTTTCTCTAGTTTGTGATAATGAAGAAACTAGAGAATCTGTATCTATTGATAATTCTGCAATATTTATTATTTCGGGCATTTATCATTTTCGTATGTTTTATGTATTAGTTATGCCAAAATAAAAGGCATCAGAAAAAAGGAGTTAATAAAATAGTAATGATAAATTTTAATAGATAATATTAAGGTAGCTGTACTAATTCAGCTGATACGATAGGAGAATTAACATTATATGTTAATCGATTTATGTAATAATGCTGCCCCGTTTGCTGTAAATAAATTAAACTATAAAAATCAAAATTTAATATATCTGAAGTGTCTAAACGAAATTCAAATTCTAAAACTTTATAATTCTCTAAAACATTAAGATAGTCGCTATAATAATCATCTAAATGCTTCTGTAGTTCGTCGACCTCTAATAGTAAATAAAAATGTTCGGTAATTTTAACGGGTATGTCATTCGGAAATCCTACTAGTGCAGTATTCGGATTAAACCCACTTGGGTCAGGGTCTTTTGTAAATCTATAGGCTTCAAATAGCGTTATATCAGCTTCTAAATTCGTATAAGTTGTATTAATAATATTAGTTTCCGAACCTTCTTCTAGCTCATAGTTTACCGATATAAGCGGTAAATATTGAGTTTGTCTAAATGAATTACCGCTTATAGTTGATATTATTTCTGCTGGGGGCATACTAAATACAGATTCAAATAAATTGTTTTCTGCATCACTTAACGGTTGATTAAGTTTGAAACTTCCATCTTTTCGCCCCTCTGCTGGTGTATCTTCATCAAATTGATATTGAAAAGTAGCTTTGTTAAGTTGTCCATAAGTGTTTGAATAGGTCTCTGAACCTTGACTAACAAATTTATTAGTCCAATCTATAATATTAGCTTGCTGTCTATCAATTAAATTATTTACGTTTCTAACAATAAATTCATTCTTATTCGGGGTTTTGTTCAGTAGTAACCCATATCGATTTAAGACATCTTGAATAAAGTCTATTTGAGATAATTCTCCGAATTTAAAATGCCTTTGCCTAACATCAAAGCCGTTATCTTGGATTTTAACGAACTCAATATCATAATCTAAGTTAACGTTTACGACTTCAAATTGGCTATCATCGCTTAACTCACTAGTTGGGCGAACTTCAATTTCAAATACCGTATTTGGCTCTTGGGTAATAATTCTTAAAGGTTGTGTATTATTAGAATTACTAAATAGCCTCGTACTCTCTCCTGTAGTAACGTTATTTAAGTATAAAACTGCTCCACCAGCTGATGGTGAAATTCGACTAATTGAACTAACATTTATTTCTACTTCTCCAGTAGCTTCTAATACTGTTAATTGCCCGTTTCTTACTCTAAAATCACTAGTAGTTTGAGTAGATAAATCTATAGTTCTATTGAATCTCGAAAAATCTCTAGAATCGGGAAAAAATCTATCTTGCCGAACATCTAAATTGTAATTAAAAGTATTAGAAACTCTAGAGCTAATAACATCATCGAAAACCTCTTGCTCTATAATATAACCCTCTGATAGTGTTGTATATTCTACATCGAATCTATCAAAAAGCTTCCTATCTGTAAAAATATCTCCCTCGATTGTGTAGCCTTGCTGTTCAAATATGTTTCTGAATAGCCACTTAGTAGAGACTACGGGAAACATCTCATTTAAAAGCTTTACACCATTTAATTCCCCTCGTACTCTTAAATTCGTATTAGTTTCTTCTACAAACTCGTGTTCTATTGAATACAAAATAGGCGGTAATTCGGGTGTAATAGCTGTATGTTGTCTATAGTACTCAATATTGAACGTGTGGAACAGTTCCGAAAAATCTAAATCTTCTAAATTTAGATTTTCAACTAATGTTGAGAATTCGATTATTCCATTAAAGAGAGTTAAATCATAAGTATCTCTATTACTCTCTGTTACTACTGCTAGTCCATTTTGAAAGATTGGAATCTCATTAAAGTAATAATCACACCTTAGGTAGTCATATTGAACACGAGTTCGTGAACCTTGTAAACTTAACCCCTGTAAAACACTAATATTTTTAGCTGTTTTAGGGATGCTAATGTTGTTTGAATAGCTACTCTGTTTACTGCTAATATCTCCAAGGTTATTAAGCTCTATAACTCTTTCAATATCTACATTATCATAAAGGTCGATTTCTTGATTATTTAAAAATATCTTTTGCATAATTAATATGTTATAGTATTTAGATTAGGCAAATCGATATTTAGAGTTATATCGTGTCGAGGTTGTTTCGTGTTCATTGGAAGTCTTCCCTCTAAAACTACATCAACATAACCGCCAATAGTAAAAGGGTCGTTTGAAAGGTACATCTGAACACTTGGAGAAATTAAAATATCTTGAATGTGTAATAATTCATCCGTAGTAATATTATCACGAATTCTTAAGTCCATTTCTCCTGATTGACCTTGATTTATTATACCAGTTTTCAATCCATCGTTAACGTTAAAAATCTCGTTTCTAGTTAAAAATTCTGTATGTCTCCCTCTAAAACGCTTTCTTGAAAACTCACTAAATTTAAAGTGACTATAACCACCTTTGGAATTGTACCATTTTAAATAAATTCCTCTTTTTGCTGGTCGGGCAGTTAGTTCAATATTCCCTTTTAATTCTCCATTGATTAAATAACTAATATCATTAACTGTATTTTCTAGTATTGGAAAATTACTATCCGTTGTAACGTTGCTAGTTATCTTATCAAGATGAACCCTACAAGTTCCGTAATCGCTAGGAGTTAAAAATCTATCTGAAATTAAAGAGTTGAAACTATCGTCATCGGCATCATCTTCATCAAATTGTAGCGATTGTGTATAGCTTACACCAGTTCTATTATTTATTAGCGTTACTTCATCCTCTACATTTAGAAATTTGAATTCTATAAAAAAAGGAAAACCCTCAAAATAAGTTATTTTATAATTATTGTTTTCTCCTGTATTAGGAAAAAGCAAGCTGTTTAGGCTTTCGTTATTAGTTTCTATAACTTGGTTAACGTCTCTAAAGAAGCTATAAGTAAAAGTTTCGGAATCGTTAGCATCTTCTAAAGAAATAACAATCCTTTGATTAACTATCCTGTCTGTTAATACTTGTATATCTTCATCTAAAGGAACAAGAGCCTTGTCTTCAAAACCAGTATCTGAAAAACTTACTTTTATAAAATCCTTTAGGTTTAAAGTAAATACATTGTTTGAATTAGCATAGATTCTAATGCTTTGTTCTAGTATTCCAGTTATACTAATATCAGCATAAGTACTATTATTATTACTATCTCGAAATTGTAAAAAGGAATCATTGTAAGCTGGGTATAATTGTGTAGGTTCTTTTATTATTGTTACCGCCATTTTAAAATGTGGTTTGTATTATTTTTAGTTCTGTTAATACTCGGTCTACGAATTGCGTAACGTTAAAACTTGCTACTTTGTCGATTATAGATTGTATTCTTTGTGGAGTTAATACTTGCGTATATGGGTCAATAGCGTTGCTTCTATTTGTTCCCTCTCTTGCTATTTTTGTAGCAATTGCGTAAGCTATACCGCTTGCTTCATTACTTCCAGCTGATGCTATTCTTTTAGATATAACCCAGTCTTGTATAGCTTGTATTGGGGGAGTCAATCCAGCTGCACGACCCGCAAGATATACGTGTCCTTTAATAATAGCCGTAAACTTAGTTTCTGTATTACTGTACTCGACTGTTAAATCATTGGAGAATCTTCCGGTTGTTCGTTTACCGCTATTATTATAAATCTCTCTTATGTCCGATAATAAGAGAGATACTTCTTGCTCTAATAATTCTGAATTACTAGGCATCTATTGTAATGCTATAATTGATTGCTAAGCCGTCAAAATTGTAATCAAAAACGTTAATTACCTCGGTTTCGCTCCATTTATCAATGGTAGCTACTCCAGTACAAAGAATTGATTGCTCAATAAGCTGAATTTCTGTTTCAGATATTGGTTTTATGTGGTTTAAGTACCTCGTATTATAGTCTTCTTCAATATCAGAAGACAATAAAAGTAAAAAGTTACCTGTATATGTTACGGAATCAACTGTATTATTCCCGCTGCTGGTTCTGTTTTTAGTACTTATTACTGGGTCAAGAAACATTTGTACTTTATTGTTTCCTAATTCGTCAAATAAGTTTTGAAAGTCTTTTCTACCATAGAAAAAACCCCAATTTTCAGCCGTTGCAATACCCTCGAATATATCGTATATCATTAGTTTAGTTGTGTTTAGTTGTTTTAATATTGTTCATATCGTGCTGAATGTCGTTAGTAGTCTTATCCAGCAAGAGCTTCGTAAAAACAAGATTATAAGAGAGGTTTAATATTTCCTTGTATTTTAAAATATCTCCTTTTGCTAATGCATCAAGGGTATTATAAATGCCGAATTTTTCTAACCTACTAGCTCCATCAACTGCTAAAAATTTAGCATCCGTATTTTGATTAGTTAAAGCATTAGATTCTAGTAATAGTAAGTCTTCAAGCTGTATTTGAATACTGTATTTTAATCTAAAAAACTCTTTTATTTCAAGGTTGAAAACTTCTTTTTCAGATAGCTTTTGTACTTTCTTTATACAGAAGATTAAATCTTCATCATCTTGAAACTCTTTTGAAAATATCTCTTTTATGCTCTCAATATGTTTGACTTTTAGATTTATTAAAGGTCTTTTTGTAGTTGTATCTTCCCATTTTACGAGATTCAAAACGCTTACATAATCGTTTATTAAATCATCGTCTTTCTTTAAGAAGTCTTTTAGTTTATAGTTTGTTATTGTGTTCATAATTTATATGAATCTTAGGGTGTTTTTAACGCTAGTCGACTTACTTAACATCTTAGTTGTTATGTATCTAGCTGCATCAATAATATGGTTGTAATTATCTTTCGGAATAGGTAGTCTTTTTCCTTTTGTATCTGTTTGCCACGAGTAGTTTTTGAACTCTTTTTCTATATTTTCTCCGATAATGAAAATCTCAAACTCTTTCATTAATTGGATTCCTTGCATAATGCTACCAGCTCCTTTAACCGCTCCAACAATCGGCAAACCATAACTTTGTAATTCAGTAATGGTCTTAGGTTCGCTACTATCTCCTACAATTAGAGCATTTGAAATATTATCATCTTTAATTATCTCATTATATAATTGAGAATTTAAAAGACCTTTTTCGTATAAATATTCCTCTAAATAGATTTCGTTATTTCTTGTATAGAGTTTAACAATTCCATTGGGGTCGCTGCTGAATCCAAAATCGATACCAGTTCCCAAAAATTGCGCATCACTTGGAACTTTGTCTAATACTTTGAAGTTTGGAAAAATCGTGTTTGGAAGTCTTCCTTTTCTACCATATACAAACACATCTACATAAAACTGAGCATCTAAATCTCCAGCTTCTGCCTTTTCTATTTGCTTGTTAAATAAACTAAGTGTGTTGGGAGAAATAAATTCATTATCTCGATAATCTACCCTAAGAAAGTTACTTTTATCTTCTTCAATAAATTCATCTATATATGAATCACTACTTGGGTTATAATCTAAGTAAGAACAAATTGTTGTTCTTGAATGAAGTTGTATAAACGAGTCTTTAGGTATTAGATTTGCTTCATTAATAAATAATACATCTGATTTAATACCTCGTAGCTTTGTTGGGTCTTCGGCTGAGACAAAACGAAATTTTGACTTCCCAATAATGTAAATATTATCGGTTTTGTTATGTTTACTGATATCGTACAAACCTAAATCTTCCAAGATTTCGATAAAATCTTCCACAGCTCCAGATTTTAAATGAACGGTCGTTTTAGAGCAAATAGTAATTCTGAAAATGTCTTTCCCTTTGGATTTATTTACCGCTGTTAGTATTAAATGTTGAAGAATAGAATACGTTTTACTACTTCTTGACGCTCCGCAAATGATTCTAATATTACCCTGTACATCTGCTATTTTACTAAAAGCTGTGGTAGTTTTAAGGTTCATTAGTACCAGCATTTAATTTTATAGCTGGTACATCTACGTGCGAGATGTCAATAGTTTTTAAATTTGTTAAATCGGGGTTAGCAGATTGTATGTTTATTACAATTCCACCACCACCTGTAGCAAGTTTATTATTTTTATATTCTTCTGCTTTTTCTTCTCTTGCTATTATCGACTTCAAGATATTTGTCGCTGTACCCGCATTAATAGTTGATGAGTAAGTCAATGCAGCTTTAGCTAACTCAAGCTTTCTATCCAATTGCCCCTCCTCAACAACTGTAAGCCATAGAGCTTTAACTTCTTCCCTTACGTGAATAGCCCCCGCTGCTGATGATTTAGAGCTGCCAAAATAATTGGCAAAACTTTTAGTTGATAC
>CAZJGP010000163.1:0-17494 GCA_964545595.1 uncultured Flavobacteriaceae bacterium
AACATTACCTTAGCGTTAATTTTTTAGTAAAAACCATATGAATTCTATTTTAAAAGTTGTTAATATTCAATATTCTATAGTATGGGAAAATGCTTTTAAAAATAGAACTATTCTTACCCAAATAATAGAGGAAGAAGCACAAGCAGATATTTATGTTTTACCAGAAACTTTTTCAACAGGTTTTTCTATAAAAGAAGAAATTGCAGAAAGAATGGAAGGAGATACAGTGGTGTGGATGCAGAAAATGGCAAAACAAAAACAAGCAGCTATTGTTGGTAGTTTAATTATAAAAGAACATAATAACTTTTATAATAGATTGCTTTTTGTTTCCCCTAATGGGGAAATTAAAAAATATGATAAACAGCATTTGTTTAATTACGGGAATGAAGGTAAGTGTTTTACCGCGGGAAAAACAACTATTGTTTTTGAATATTTAGGGTGGAAAATAAAACCTATTATTTGTTATGATTTACGTTTTCCGGTAGCAATTAGAAATACCGAGAATTACGATTTGTTATTATGTATTGCTAATTGGCCTAGTAGAAGAATAGAAGCCTGGGATGCATTATTGAAAGCTCGTGCTATTGAAAACCAAGTATATGTAATTGCTGTAAATAGAATAGGTGTAGATGGTAACAAGTTAGAATATTCGGGTCATTCTAATGTGTATGATCCATTAGGTAACGCGTTAGGGGTAGTACATTCTAATTTTTCAGTAACACGTTTTAATCTTTCAAAAAAGGAAATTAATGTTATTCGAGAAAAATTTCCTTTTTTAGAAGATAGAGATCAATTTAATTTTATTTAATATTGATAGTTTGGGTAACATCCCAATTAGCACGCACATTTACAGGTTCATCATGATAGTAAATACGTTCAGGCTGAATTTGTTTTAAATAGTTACCAGTATCACGAACACCATTGTTGTTGTTGTCAAAAACAACACGAATATCATAATCTCCAGGGTTTAAGCTTTCAAACTCAATACTACTTTTTTCTTCGCTTATAACTACTTCTTCTTTTACCGTATCTCTTTGTAATAATTGAATAATTAGTGTTTGATTTTCTGTTTTATTAAAACTTAGAACTAGTTTCCCATAATCAGATTCGGGAGCAGTATTTGCTTTTAAAACAAGAGTGTCGTTAGTATTTCCTATAAAATCGGTTATAGCACCTGGTAAAAGTTTTAAAGCATATTTAGAATCTTCTTTTTTGTCAAAAGCAATTCTTAATTCATTTTTAAAACGGTCATATTTTTGAGTAAAAGTGACAGGTAAGGTGTCTTGATCAATTAGGTTCACAAACTCTGTGTTAAACTCATTAATTGGGGTTTTAGCAGTAATAACTAAATCTTCTTTTAATGTTAGTTTTTCTGAAACCACTTTAAGCTTTAAAGAATCGGCATACTGATCTTTATAACGAGATACCAAAGTATCTACAGTAGTTTTTGATTTTGTTACAATTAACAAAGAGTCTTGTTCAAAAAATGGAGTTACCCATAAGTTTAAAGAATCTTTTTTAGGGTCTTTAAAGAATGTTGTTTTAACAAGGCTATCTTTAGGTGCGCCTAAAATACTAAGTTCCGGTTCTTCTAAATATCCTTCATAACCAACACTAAATTGATGTTTTGAAATTTGCTTTGCTCTAACATATTTAAATTCGGGTACTTCTTTAAAAATAGTAAGTTCGGCAATAGTATCTTCAGGTATAGAAATGGTTTTTTCTAAAAAACCAATTTTATCTAATTTAGGTTCAAAGGTGTAATTGTTAGCTTTGTCTTCAAGAGCGACCAATTTATATTTTCCGGCTTTTAAGTTTTTAAAATCAAAAATAGTAGAATCTAATGTGTTCGACACGTACCTAGGAAATTCTTTAAATACAGTAGAGTCGGTATAAGCTTCGTTTACTTCATATAAATGAACCGAAATGTTATCGGCTAAATCTTTTTTAAAGGCATCTTTTACAGATCCTTTAAAAGTTAAAGAATCTAGAACTTTTCCTGTTGAAAATACAAATTGAAAAAAAGGAAGAGGGTTACTTTCATTATTGTCAACAATACTAGATCCAAAGTTTATATTATAGGTTGTTTCTGGTTTTAAAGTGTCTTTAAATTTTATTTTAACATATTTAGCAGGAAATCCAACAGGTGAAATTTCAGGCTTAATTTTCATAGGAGGAGAAACCAATACGTTTTGAGCATCTTTAATAGTTATAAGCTCGTTAAAATAAATACGTATTTCATTAGAACTAAAATCAGTAGAAAAATTAGGAGGAGAAGACCTTACAAAAATAGGAGCTTCCATGTCAAGAGGACCACCACCTATAGAACCCCTTTTTGCACAAGCTATAATAAATAGAGTACTAATAAAAACTAAAAAAAAATGGAGCTTCCTATTATTCATATGTTTTTTTTACAAAGAAACAAAAACGACTTCAGACCTTAAACATTTAATATGTTAAGTTATAAATCTTGTGTAAAAGCAATTGCAATTGCGGCAATACTAATTTTAATACCTTTTGTTGGTTTTAAAGACTCTATACAAGCTTCCATAGTGGCACCTGTTGTAATAACATCGTCTACAAGTAAAATATGAAGATTATTAATGTCTATTTCAGGGTTAAATTTTATGCTATTGTGTATGTTTTTAAAACGTTCATTACGACTTTGTTTAGATTGCGTTTTAGTTTCTTTTATTTTTATTAATACTTTAGGTAGGTATTTTGCGTTTAGGTTATTAGCAAGTGTTTTGGCATAAGAGTTTATTTGGTTATAACCTCTGTTTTTTAATTTTTTAAAATGCATGGGTACAGGAATTACAACATCTATTTGTTGTTCTTTTAATTCTTTTTTAATTAAATTAGTTTGCCAATTAGCAATTGTTTTGCCTAGCTTTTCAGGGTTTTTATACTTGAAGTTATGGATAAGTTGTTGTACAGTACTATTAAGCTCGTATTTAAACAAAACATTAATTATATTAATATTTTTATTTTTTTTAATATAATGAAAGTTATATTGTTGATTTGTTATTACAGGTAGTTCATGCCTGCATTTACAACAAATTAATAGCTCTGTTTTTTGTAATGTAGAATTACAGGCAGGGCAAAATAGAGGAAAAATGACCTGTAAAACATCAGATGTCAATTTTCTAAAAAATAAATAATTATCTTTGAATTTCACTTTTTGTTAATTTTATGAGTCTTAGGAGCAGTACAATACCTTTAATAGTTCTATCATCAATATTGGTGATAACACTACTTGGATTAGGAGCTTATACCTATAAAGACTATCGACAAGATCAGTTAGAGGAAAAAGAACTAGCTATCCAAAAAAAGGCAATGATGGCAGAATTGTCTGCAATGGTTACAAAATATGAAAATGTACAAGCTCTTAATGGAGTAATTGACGGTCATTTAATAGATGCTAAAAAGCGAATAGTTAGGCTTTTAGATACTGTTAGAATGAATGAGCCTAAGTTACGACTTCTTTTGAAATTTAGAAGTGATATTGAGTTATTGAAAGATGAAAAAGAAAAACTTTTTAGAATTAATGATAGTTTGATTTATGAAAATAATCAAATGAAAAAAAATCTTGATGAACAAGATTTAGTAATTTCTAAAAAGGATTTAAAGCTTAATAAGTCTGAAAACTTAAAGAAGATATTAATTAATGAAAATAAGAAACTTCTTTCTTTAGTGTCAGATAGTAAAAAAATAACTTTTTCAAGTCTAAAAGCGATAGCGTTAAGAATTAAAAAGAATCGAAAGATCGTCGGTACTAATAAAATTAAAAAGACAGATGTTATAAAAGCTTGTTTTAGAATGAAAGAAAATATTTATTCTAAAAATGATAGCAAGAATATTTTTA
The DNA here is from genome assembly GCA_964545595.1 of uncultured Flavobacteriaceae bacterium. Taxonomy (GTDB): domain Bacteria; phylum Bacteroidota; class Bacteroidia; order Flavobacteriales; family Flavobacteriaceae; genus Aquimarina. Next base: position 3,866 of record CAZJGP010000163.1, read on the forward strand.
TAAAAATTAAAAACCCAAAAGGAGAGCTTTTAGGAGATACTATTGGTATAAAGTTTAATAATGAAATTATAAGTTATTCTGCAGAAAAAGAGGTTTTCTATTCTAAAGAAGAGATAAAAGTATGTTTCAGTGTTAAACCAGATGAAGATAAATTAATTCCGGGTAAATATAGATTTGAACTTTTTGAAGAACATTTACTAAAAGGAACCTCTACATTTAAGTTAGAATAATAGGTAAATCTGCTTTTTTTCCTTGAAAAATAGAGATTAGATTTCTAACATGCTTTCATAAGTCATAAAATCAATTATTTTTGCCTTATGGCAAAAAAAGAAGATACTTTCAAAAAAGTAATATCACATGCTAAAGAGTACGGATACATCTTTAGTTCTAGTGAAATATATGATGGATTAAGTGCTGTTTATGACTACGGTCAAAATGGAGCAGAACTTAAAAAGAACATTCGTGAATATTGGTGGAAAAGTATGGTGCAAATGCATCAAAACATTGTTGGTTTAGATGCGTCTATTTTTATGCACCCAACAACATGGAAAGCTTCAGGTCACGTAGATGCTTTTAATGATCCTTTAATAGATAATAAAGATTCAAAAAAACGTTACAGAGCTGATGTTTTAATTGAAGACCACGCAGAAAAAATTCTTCAGAAAGCCCAAAAAGAAATTGCTAAAGCTGCAAAACGTTTTGGAGATGCCTTTAATGAAGAAGAATTTAAAACAACAAATCCAAGAGTTGTAAAATATTTAGCAGACCATAAAGCTATTCTTTCGCGTATGGGAAGCTCGTTAGAAAAAGAAGATTTAGCAGATGTTAAATTACTAATTGAAGAACTTGGTATTTCGGATCCGGATACAGGATCTAAAAATTGGACAGATGTTCGCCAGTTTAACCTAATGTTTGGAACTAAATTAGGAGCTTCAGCAGAAACCGCTACCGATTTATATTTACGCCCTGAAACAGCACAAGGAATTTTTGTAAACTTCTTGAATGTACAAAAAACAGGTCGTATGAAAATTCCTTTCGGAATTGCGCAAACGGGAAAAGCATTCCGTAACGAGATTGTTGCACGTCAGTTTATTTTCCGTATGCGTGAATTTGAACAAATGGAAATGCAATTTTTTGTACGCCCTGGCGAAGAAATGGAATATTACAACTATTGGAAAGAAACACGTTTAAAGTGGCACCTATCTTTAGGTTTAGGGCAAGAGAATTATCGTTTTCATGACCATGATAAATTAGCACACTATGCAAATGCAGCTGCTGATATCGAATTTAATTTCCCATTCGGATTTAAAGAATTAGAAGGTATTCATTCTCGTACTGATTTTGACTTGAAAGCACATGAAGAGCATTCAGGTAAAAAGTTACAGTACTTTGATCATGAGTTAAACAAGAGTTATACTCCTTATGTAGTAGAAACTTCAGTAGGTTTAGATAGAATGTTCTTAGCAGTATTCTCAAAATCATTACAAGAAGAAACTTTAGAAGACGGAAGTTCTCGTACGGTTCTTAAATTACCTGCAGTATTAGCGCCAGTAAAAGCAGCTATTTTTCCATTAGTTAAAAAAGATGGTTTACCAGAATTGGCTAAAGAAATTGTAGATAATTTAAAATGGAATTTTAATGTAATTTATGATGAAAAAGATGCGGTAGGTAAACGTTACCGTCGTCAAGATGCTAATGGAACACCATTTTGTATTACCGTAGATCATGACTCATTAGAAGCAAAAACAGTTACTATTCGTGATCGTGATACTATGGAGCAAGAGCGTGTTGCTATTGCCGATTTAGAGCGTATTTTAGAAGAAAAAACAGCTTTTAAAAGTTGGTTAGCTAAGTTGTAATTTAGCTTTCTTTATAAAGAATAAAAATCCTACTTTGATTTATCAAAGTAGGATTTTTTAGTTTAGATCAAAAATCATTTAAATTCTACTTTTAAAATATTCTTTTCCTAATTTTGTAGTCTAAATTTTATAGAATGCCAGCTAGAGAACGCAATAAGTTTGTTAAAAGAGGACAAGTTTTAGAACTTAAGATAGAAGACTATGCCTTTGGAGGAAAAGGAATTGCTCGTATAAGAAACGAACACGGAGAATTTGTTGTTTTTGTGCCTAATACATTGCCAGGACAATTGGTAAAAGCACAGGTTAAAAAAACAAGCAAAAAATATGCTGAATGCAAGTTGTTTGAAGTTTTAGAACAATCATCTGATGAGGTAGATATTTCTTTTCAAGAAATTGCTGGTGCTCCATATATAAAATTACCTGTAGAAAAACAGCATAAATACAAGTACGAAAGTACTATGTCTTTATTTCAACGTATTGGTAAAGTAGAAAACATTGAAGACTTATTTGATGAGTTCGTAAGTTCTCCAAACGATTATCATTACCGAAATAAAATGGAATATGGTTTTTCGGCTATAGGTTACGATCGTGAATTAAAAACAGATGTAGATGAGTTTACATTAGGTTTTAAAAAACGTGGTACTTGGTGGTGTGGTGAAGATTTAGATAAAGATAGTGGGTTGTTTGATAAAGAATTTGAAGATAACTTAATTAAGATTAAAGAGTATTGTAAAGCTACAGGTTTAGCACCTTGGCATGGGCCAAGAAAAGAAGGGTTCTTCCGTTTTTTCGTAGTTAGAAAATCATATAAGACTAATAAGTTGTTGTTTAATTTAGTAACAACATCTCCTGATTTACCAGAATTTGATTTAGATAAATTTGCTGCGTTTTTAGTAGAATTATTTGGAGAAAGGGTTGCTGGTCTTTTGCATACTATTAATGATGAAACAGGAGATAGAACTATTGCAACAACAGGTAAAATTGATCTTGTTTACGGAGAAGATAAAATTATAGAAGAGCTTTTAGGACTTAACTTTGAAATTAGTATGAAGAGTTTCTTTCAGACAAACCCTAAGTGTGCTGAAAAATTATACTCTAAAGTTGCAGAATATACCTTAGAAAACAAAGAAGCTGTAGATAATACAGTGGTTATGGATTTGTTTTGTGGAACAGGTACTATTGGTCAAATTATAGCATCAAAGGCAAACAATACTAAAATTGTTGGGGTTGATATTATAAAATCGGCTATTGTAGATGCCAAGGCTAATGCCAATAAAAACAACATTAAAGGTCTAGAGTTTTATGCGGAAGATGTTGGTAAATTCTTATCGGCACACCCAGAGTATAAAAATAAAATAAGAACTATTATTTTAGATCCGGCTCGAGCAGGTATAGCGCCAAAAACATTAAATAAGATTATTGCTTTGAATGCAGATCGTATGGTGTATGTTTCCTGTAATCCGGCAACGCAGGCACGAGATACAGAACAATTAATGTCGGCAGGTTATAAAATTAAAAAAATAAGTTTAGTAGATCAATTTCCGCACACAGCACATATTGAAACTATCGTTTTATTTGAGAAATAGAAATAAAAGATAATTTTTTATTAAAAAACCCATTTATGAAATCCAATTTCATAAATGGGTTTTTGCTTTTGAAATAAACTTAAGCTTGAATATTATAAAGGTGAATGTGCTTAAATTCATCTTGATTATAGTATTTTTAATATCATCAAAAATCTTTTTCAATGCAAACATTCTTAGATACGCTTATAGATCATTTACAAAATGCCGGAACCAAAGCGTATAAAAGTTTGGTAATTGTTTTGCCTAGTCAGCGAGCATGTGTTTTTCTACGAAATAAATTGCGTAGCTTTCATATGGGCGAAACTTTAATGATGCCTCAAATTATAAGTATAGAAGATTTTATTGAGCAACTTTCGGGTATAATTCCTATGGAAAATACAGAGGTTATGATGTTGTTCTATGAAGCATACTTGTCGGTTTATAAAGAAGAAGAAAAAAAGGAATTTGCTAGTTTCTTATCATGGGGGCAAACCTTATTGCAAGATTTTAATGAAATTGATCGTTACCTGATAGATCAAAAATCGTTTTTTAGTTATTTACATGATATTAATGATCAGCGGTTATTATTTCTAGAAGAAAATAAAACCAATTTAATAGAGAATTACATTCAGTTTTGGGCACGTTTACAATCGTATTACAATGCGCTAACAACTAAAATGAATGAACAACAAAAAGGGTATCAAGGTCATCAATACCGTATGGCAGCTGAAAACGTAAATGCTTTCGCAGAAGAAACTAAAAGCAAGTATTTATTTGCGGGTTTTAATGCGTTAAACGATGCAGAACAACATATAATAAAGTCTTTTTTAGAAAAAGATAAAGGAGAAGTGTTTTGGGATGCAGATGCTTATTTTTTAAATGATTTTGATCATGATGCTTCATTGTTTTTAAAGCGTTTTAAAAAAGAATGGAAAACAGCTAATGGTTTTGATTACAGTATACATAAAAGTTTTTCAAAACCTAAAAATATTGAAATAACGGGAGTGCCTAAAAACATAGGGCAAGTAAAATATATAGGACAACTTTTAGAAAGTTTTACTGCTGATAAAATAGCCAATACAGCCGTTGTTTTAGCTGATGAAACATTGCTTTTGCCAATGTTAAATTCGCTGCCTCGGAATGTAAAAAATGTAAATATTACTATGGGGCTTTCTTTAAGTCAAGTTCCATTAACGGTATTTGTTAATCAATTTATAGAGATAAAAGAAACAAATAAAGGAGCAGGTTTTTATTGCCGAGAAGTTTTAGCATTGCTTCAAAATTCATACACAAAAATATTAATAGGCGAAGAGACTTCGGAACAGTTATACAAACTTATAATTGATAATAATTGGGTTTATATAGAAACAGCTACATTATTAAAAAGCATTAAAGATAAAGAGGTTGTAAGTGTGTTAGGTTTGTTATTTGCAGACTGGAAGTCTAACAATTTATTGTTAGAACAAATACAAGAGCTTTTAATAAAATTAGAAAGACATTATAGAACTATTGAAGATGATATTCAGTTAACTTATTTGCAAAAAACAAAAGATGTTATTAATGTTTTAACAGAGGTGGTTTCTAATTATGCTTATTTAACAGAGTTAAAAGTATTACGCCAATTATTAGGAGAAAAGATAGCGGCTGAAAGTATAGATTTTAGAGGAGAACCTTTGCAAGGTTTACAAATAATGGGAGTGCTAGAGTCGCGTTGTTTAGATTTTGAAAATGTTATCATAGCTTCTGTAAACGAAGGAGCATTACCATCTGGAAAAAAAACAAATTCATTTATTCCTTTCGACTTAAAAGTAGAAACAGGTTTGCCAACTTATAAAGAGAAAGATGCAATTTATGCGTATCATTTTTATAGGTTATTACAACGCTGTAAGAATGCATATTTAATCTATAATACGCAAGTAGATGAAATGAATTCAGGTGAAAAAAGTAGATTTATTCAGCAATTAGAATTAGAACCTCACCCTAACCATACTATTGTGTCTAAAATTGCAAGTGCAGCAAGTAAAGCTAATTTTACACCTATAACTGAAATTCAAAAAGACGAAACAGTAATAGCAAAACTAAAGGCTTTGGCGGCTTACGGGTTGTCACCTTCTGCATTAGGATCATATTTGCGAGACCCACTAACTTTTTATGAACAGTATATTTTAGGTGTTCGAGATGCTGAAGATGTAGAAGAAGAAGTAGCAGCTAATACTATGGGTACGGTTATTCATAATGTATTAGAAAATTTTTATAAACCTTTTGAAGGAAAACAATTATTAGAGCACGATGTTAAGTTGATGCTTAAAAACACAAAAGAGGCCATAGAAAAAGAATTTCAAAAAGAATATTCTTTACAAATAAATACAGGTGTTAATTACATAACTGTACAAGCAGCAATTCAATATGTTATTAAGTTTTTAAATACTGAATTGGTACAATTAAAAGAAGGAAAAGAAATTTTTATTGTAGAAATAGAAAGTAATTTAAAAATAGAAGTGCCGACTAATAAGTTAGATTTCCCAATTGTAATTAAAGGAAAAGTAGACCGTGTAGATCGTGTTGATGGCCAATTACGAATTATAGATTATAAAACAGGTTATGTAAACCCATCGCATTTAAAAATTAAAAACTGGGATGTTTTAATTGAAGATGATTCTCATAGTAAAGCATTGCAAATTTTAATGTATGCATATATGTATTGTCAAGGAAAAAAAATAACAGAGCCAGTTTATGGCGGAATAATTTCCTTTAAAAAATTAAACGAAGGTGTTTTAAAGTTTGGAGTGCACAAAGAAAAAAGAATATATAATTACGAAATTACAAATGATGTTTTTGACGAGTTTTTAATTCAAATAGAAACATTAATAACTGAAATTTGTGATATAAACCTTCCATTTATAAAAAAAGATGAACCAGCTTATTTCTCATAAAAATATACCTTTAGTAGGTAAACATTCTAAGCCCATTGTAACCGATTTTATTTATTCTGATACATCGGAACCTAAACCAGTGGTTGTTTTTTGCCATGGGTATAAAGGTTATAAAGATTGGGGGGCTTGGCAGTTAATGCTTAAAGAAATTGCTAAGCAAGGTAATTTTGTTGTAGCATTTAATTTTTCACACAATGGAGGAACAATTGAACAACCAATTGATTTCCCTGATTTAGAGGCTTTCGGAAACGATAATTTTAGTAAACAGCAAGACGATTTGCAATCGGTAATTGATGAGGTTTTATCTTCAGAATTTAAATTTGCTTCCCATGTAAATGTAAATAGTGTTACCATAATTGGACATTCTAGAGGTGGAGCTATGGCTATGATAAAAGCTGCTGAAGAAAACAAAATAACTAAAGTTATAACATTAGCTTCTATAAGTACCTATGAAACTAGTTTCCCTAAAGGGGAAGAATTGAAAAAATGGGAAAAAGAAGGTGTTAGGTATATTACCAATGGTAGAACGAAACAAGAAATGCCATTGTATTACCAGTTGTTTGAAAATTTTAAAGAAAATAAAGAACGATTTAACGGTGCCAATGCCGCTGCAAAGTTAGAGGTGCCTCACTTAATTGTACACGGTACAAAAGACACATCGGTTACTATTGATAATGCCGAGTTGATACACTCTAAAAGTAAAAAAAGTGAATATTTTGTTTTGGATACGGATCATGTATTTGGGGCTAAACAGCCATGGGAATCTTCAAAAATGCCTGAGGCTTTAGAGGTAACTACAAAAAGAATAATAGAGTTTTTGTCAAGTAAAAACTAGTTAGCATAGAGTATTAGAAAAATGTACAATAACTTTGTTGTTGTACATTTTTAATTTTTTACGTGAAGCTAACTTCTTTTAAAAGTATTCATAAAATTACGGTGCCTGCAATTATTGCGGGTGTGGCAGAGCCTATATTATCGTCAACAGACGCGGCAATTGTAGGTAATATACCTTATAATGCAACAGAAGCTTTAGCGGCAGTTGGTGTTGTGGGATCTTTTTTGTCTATGCTTATCTGGATTTTAGGGCAAACACGTAGTGTAATTTCTTCTATAATTTCGCAATATATTGGGGCCGGTAAATTAGATGAGGTTGGTACCCTGCCAATGCAAGCTATTTTAATAAATATTGGTTTAAGTATTCTAGTGTTAGGGGGTACTTATTTTTTTGCAGGTGATATTTTTAAGCTTTTAAAAGCAGATGGTCAAATACTAGAGTATAGTATTTCGTATTATAATATTAGAGTTTGGGGTTTTCCATTCACCTTAGCAATTTTTGCTGTTTTTGGTATTTTTAGAGGTTTACAAAATACTTTTTGGCCAATGATTGTTTCGGCTATAGGAGCATTGTTAAACATTGGTTTAGATTTTCTATTTGTTTATGGCGTAGAAGGATATGTGCCAGCTATGCATATTGAAGGGGCGGCATTGGCAAGTTTAATATCGCAAATAGTAATGGCGATAATTGCTTTTTTGTTACTTATTTATAAAACAGATATTAGCTTAAAAGTAGGCAAAGTATGGCATTCTAAAATCCCTAAATTAATAGGGATGAGTGGTAATTTATTTTTACGTGCACTTTCATTAAATGTAGCATTGTTAATGGCTGTGCGTTCTGCAACGGATTTGGGTCCACAATATATAGCAGCGCACGCTATAGCTATTAATATATGGCTTTTCACAGCTTTCTTTATAGATGGTTATGCTTCCGCGGGAAACATTTACGGAGGACGATTGTATGGTGCTAAAGATTTTAAGCAATTAAAAGATTTAGTATTAAAAGTTACGCTCTATGGAATTGGTGTAGGCGTAGTTTTAATGTTTTTAGGTTGGTTGTTCTATGAAAAATTAGGGTTGCTTTTTACACATGAAACAGAAGTGCTTTCTGTTTTTTATGCAATGTTTTTTGTAGTTATTTTAGTGCAGCCTTTTAATGCTATAGCCTTTGTGCTAGATGGTGTTTTTAAAGGTTTAGGAGAAATGAAATTTTTAAGAAATCTTTTATTTATAGCAACATTCGTAGGTTTTTTACCAACACTTTTTTTAACTCAGTATTTCAATTTAAAATTAATTGGTATTTGGGTTGCGCTTGGCGTTTGGTTGTTTTTTCGTTGTGTAGGAATGGTTTGGAAGTTTAAGAATAAATATTTGAAAGTTGTTTAAAAAAAGCATCATTTTATATTTAAATATAAAATGATGCTTTTGGTAATTATTTCTTAATTGAAACTAAATGGTTTTTCCAGTCGTTAGGAATTTCATCTAAAGAATAAATTTGTAAGCCTTCGTTTTCACCTTCGATACTAGCAGTAGATTGTGTTAAAGTTTCGTTGATAAACTTGGTTTCTAATTTATACATTGCTCCTGAGCCAGGGTCAACAATTAAAAAACCAATAAACCCTCCGAATACAAGGTTTCCAAAATACCATCCATCAATTTTGTATTCAACAGGGACGACTCTTTTGTCGTATCCCGGTTTTGAAAATTCAACTTGGTAACGAGCTTTTGAGAAAAAACCAGCCCCTGATTTTAAGCTTAAATTAGCAGGTGTGTTTCCTACATATACTTCAATACCTTTTTTATCAGTAACTGTAATGTTAGCTTCAGGCGGTGAGCTGTTAATAGAAATTGGGTAACTGGTTTTACTTACTATACTTGCACAACTAGTGGTTAATAAGATAGTGTTAGCCATTAAAATAGATGTAATTTTTTTCGTCATAAAGTTTGTTTGTTCTATGACGAAAGTATCTTGAATTTTTAATTCTATTGTAAGAAAAATATAATTTTAATTAAGTTTAAATTCAGCCAATCTGCTTACATATTTCCCTATAACATCGAATTCTAAATTAATAATAGAACCTTCTTTAAAGTTTTTAAAATTGGTGTGTTCGTAGGTGTAAGGAATAATAGCAACGCTAAATTCATCTCGTTTTGAGTCAACAACAGTTAAGCTAACACCATTAACCGTAATAGAGCCTTTTTCAATTGTAATATTGTTTAAAGAGCTGTCGTATTTAAAAGTAAATTTCCAGCTACCTTCTGTTTCAACAATAGCTATACAGGTTGCTTTTTGGTCTACATGCCCTTGTACAATATGACCATCTAAACGATCGCCAACTTTCATTCCTCTTTCAAGGTTAACTAAATCGCCAACTTGTAAATCGTTTAAATTAGTTTTATTTAAAGTTTCTTTAATAGCAGTAACGGTATAAACGTCGTTGTTTATTGCAACAACAGTTAAGCAAACTCCGTTGTGAGCAACACTTTGATCTATTTTTAATTCATGGGTAAAATTAGAACGAATTTGTAAATCAAGATTGTCTTGCTCGCGTTTTAAAGCAATTACTTCGCCAAAAGTTTCTACGATTCCTGTAAACATAAGGACAGATATTTAGTTAAATTTGCTTTTATAAAGCTAAATTGATGTTAAGCAAATTTAAACTATTTGTAAATATTGGTTTGAGTTTAGAATTAGGAATAAACGAAACTTCTGTAATTAAATTAGATTGGTGTAGAATTTTTTGCAGTAGCTGCATCTTTAATAGATGTAAAACAATAATATATTGATGACAAAATCTAAGATACGCGTAGCTATTTCGGTGGGCGATTTAAATGGTATTGGACCCGAAGTAATTTTAAAGACTTTTGAAGATACAAGGATATTTGATTTTTGCACACCTGTAGTGTTTGCAAATTCAAGATTGATGTCTTTTTTTAAAAAAGTATTAAAAACAAAAACATATGTCCAGCAAATTAATTCATTAGATGCTATTGTAGATGGTAAGTTTAATGTTATAAATGTTTGGGATGAATCGGTTCAGATAAATTTTGGAAAGGAAGACACTAAGATAGGTGCTTATGCAATTAAGTCATTAGAGGCAGCAACAAAAGCTCTAAAAGAAGAGTTGGTAGATGTTTTAGTAACAGCACCAATTCATAAGGCGGCAATACAATCAGATACTTTTAATTTTCCTGGTCATACTGATTATTTAAATCAAGAATTAGAAGGAGAAAGTTTAATGTTTATGGTAACCGATTCTTTAAAAGTTGGTTTACTTACAGATCATGTTGCTTTAACAGATGTGGTAAAACAATTAACTCCAGGAGGAATTAGTCAAAAGATAAGTACTATCCATACGTCATTAATTAAAGACTTTGGAATCACAAAACCTAAAATTGCAATATTAGGTATAAACCCACATACGGGTGATAATGGTGTAATTGGTTCTGAAGATGATACGATATTACGACCAACTTTAGAGAAAATAAAAGAAGCGGGTAAATTGGTTTATGGTCCATATGCTGCAGATAGTTTTTTTGGATCTAATAATTACAAACAGTTTGATGCAGTTGTGGCTACTTATCATGACCAAGGTTTAATCCCTTTTAAAACATTATCTTTTGGAGAGGGAGTAAATTATACAGCAGGGTTATCAAGAGTGAGAACTTCTCCAGATCATGGGACAGCTTTTGAGATTGCAGGTAAAGGTATTGCCGATAATAGTTCTTTTTCTGAAGCAGTATTTAGAGCTATTAGTATTTTTAAGAGTAGAGAAAGCCATGCAGAGTTAACAGCAAACCCTTTAAAAAAGCAGGTAGAAAGATATAAACAAAAAAATGTTCATAAAGAATAGTTAGTTTTAAAATTTTATTATCTTTGCACCCGCCTTTGTTGTAGGTAAAGGTTTTTAAATTGAAATGTATATGAATGTTTTTAAAGAATATACGATTCCTTTTGTTGGTTTAAAACTAGGAATTCATCAGTTTGAATATGAAGTCAGCAATGACTTTTTGGCGTTATTTGATTTTGAAGAGTACAATAGTTCAAATATTAATGTTGAACTAGAGTTCAATAAAAAAGGCACATTTTTTGAACTTCGATTTAAAGCAGAAGGAACTGTAAACGTTGATTGCGATGTTACAACAGAACCTTTTGATTTGCCCATAAATAATGAATTGTTTATGGTTGTTAAATTTGGAGATGAATTCAATGATGAAAATGAGGAGGTTTTAATTATCCCTCATGGAGATTATGAAATAAATGTATCACAATACATATATGAATGTATTGTATTGGCAGTGCCATCAAAAAGAGTACACCCTGGGGTAGAAGACGGTTCATTACAGTCTGATATTTTAGAGCATTTAGAGTCATTAGCACCTAGTGAAAAGAAGAGTACAAATGAAGAGGAAATAGATCCTCGTTGGAATAAATTAAAGAATCTACTAAAAGATAAATAAGTAAGTTATGGCGCATCCTAAAAGAAAAATCTCGAAAACGAGAAGAGACAAGAGAAGAACTCACTACAAAGCAGTAGCTCCACAAATTGGAACTGACGCAACAACAGGTGAAGCTCATTTATATCATAGAGCACACTGGTATGAAGGAAAATTATATTACAGAGGTAATGTAGTTATTGATAATGCAGAAGAAGCAGTAGCTTAATTCAAACTAATCAGTAAGAATTTAAATTACTATCTCAAATTAGTAGTAGATTCTATGTTTTTTTTGAGAAAATAATTGATGTATGTAGTTTATTTTACTAAGCATGCATAACATAATATCGAAAAACGCTCACTTAGTGAGCGTTTTTTTTGTTTTTTGTTGATTTTGAAACAAAATCGACTTAATTTGCACCATATTTGCTAAAAAAAGGTCATTTTTGCTTCGTTTTGAAGCATTTTTGCTCTAAAGTAAACTGTTAAATATCTGTTATGACTAAAATTACGGCAGCAATAACGGCTGTTGGGGCTTATGTACCTGAGTATAAATTGACCAATAAAGAGTTGGAAAATTTAGTGGATACAAACGACGAGTGGATTACTAGTCGTACCGGAATAAAAGAGCGTAGAATATTAAAGGATGATGCTAAGGCGACATCTTATTTAGCTATCAAAGCTGCTCAGGATTTAATTGCAAAACGTAATTTAGATCCAGCAGAGATTGATATGGTAATCGTTGGTACAGCAACTCCTGATATGTCTGTTGCTGCAACAGCTGCATACGTAGCTTCGGAAATAGGGGCAGTAAATGCTTTTGGATATGATTTAGCAGCGGCTTGTTCTAGTTTTGTGTATGCAATGTCTACAGCGGCTACTTATATTGAGTCAGGACGTTATAAGAAGGTTTTAATTATTGGGGCAGATAAAATGTCTTCAATTATTGACTATAAGGATCGTAATACTTGTGTTATTTTTGGAGATGGAGCAGGGGCAGCATTATTTGAACCAAATGAAGAAGGTTTAGGCTTGCAAGATGAATATTTACGTAGTGATGGTGTTGGACGTCACTTTTTAAGAATAGAGGCAGGAGGATCATTATATCCAGCTTCTCATGAAACGGTTGATAAAAATCAACACTATATAAAACAAGACGGGAAAACAGTATTTAAATATGCTGTTTCTAGTATGGCAGGAGCTTGTGAAAAAGTTATGGAACGCAATCAATTATCTAATGAAGATGTTGATTGGTTAGTAGCACACCAAGCTAATAAACGTATTATTGATGCTACAGCAAGAAGAATGGGTTTAAAAGACGATTCAAAAGTGCTGATTAATATTGAAAAATACGGAAACACAACATCGGCTACCATACCTTTGGTGTTAAATGATTTTGAGAAAAAATTTAAAAAAGGAGATAACTTAGTATTTGCATCATTTGGTGGTGGATTTACTTGGGGTTCTATATATCTAAAATGGGCGTATAACGCTTAATACTTTATACAACAAAACTAATTATTTATGGATTTAAAGGAAATTCAAAATCTAATCAAATTCGTAGCCAAATCAGGTGCTAGCGAAGTGAAATTAGAAATGGAAGATGTTAAAATTACCATTAAAACAGGTACAGAAGATAAAGAGACTACTATCATTCAACAAATGCCTGGAGTTGCTACACCTGTAGCGCAAGCAGCTACGCCTGCTACAACAGTAGCAACAATTGAAGCAGCTCCTGCTGCTCCAGTATCAGCACCAGCTGCTGATGAAGATTCAAACTATATTACAGTAAAGTCGCCAATTATTGGAACTTTTTACCGTAAGCCAGCTCCAGATAAACCTAATTTTTCTGAAGTAGGAGATTCTATTAAAGAAGGAGACGTGCTTTGTGTTATTGAAACAATGAAACTTTTCAATGAAATTGAAAGGGAAGTATCTTGAAAAGTAGAAAAAATATTAGTGGATGATTCTTCTCCAGTATGATTTGATCAACCATTATTC
>CAZJGP010000164.1:0-7271 GCA_964545595.1 uncultured Flavobacteriaceae bacterium
ATTGACTCTTTCCACTTTAAAGTTTTGTGCTAACACATTTGGAGCTACTGGATAATTATGATTACTATCTGTGGTTACTTTAAATTTACGTGTTCTTTGTGCGTATAAACCTAAAGCCCTCATAATTCTAGCTACTTTAGCTATACTAACATTGTAACCAAACTCCTCCAAAGCAGTTTTTATTCGTGGTGCCCCATAACTTTAAAAATATGTTGTATTAAAACGCTTAGTTTTTTATTAAAAAACCAGCGTTTAGAAATAACTCCTTTCAACCACAAATAATAACCACTAGTGCTTACTTTGAATATTTTACACATCTTCTCGACCGAAAACTTAAATTTATGTTGCTTTATAAATCTAAATTTTTCTTGTCGCTATTGGAGAAGATGCTGATGGCCTTTTTTAAAATGTCACGTTCTAATTGGGCGTCTTTTAATGCCTTCTTTAATTCAGCTATTTCTCTCTGTTCATCTGTGAGTTTTGGCTTTCCTTTACCTGGAAAACTATTCTTACCGAATGTAGCTGACTCCTTTCGCCATCTGGATAACACCGAATATGGAATATCTAGCTCTTAACTAATTTTCTTAACACTTCCTCGTGCCTGACTTAATTTCACAGCCTTTTCTTTAAATGAGGCACTGTAATTCTTTTTTGTTCTTAACATAATTCAAAGTTAAATTATGTAACCCAATATCTCTTAACTCTGTGTCCTAACAAATGTAGTAAGTCCATTTTTGTTCTTGACATAATTCAAAGTTAAATTATGTAACCCTATATCTCTTAACTCTCTGTCCTAACAAATGTAGTAAGTCCATATTGCGTTTATGAATTGAATCCACCTTACAAAAAATAACCCCTCTACAATATTGTAGAGGGGTTAACTATATAATCTAAAAACAAAAGTTTGTTTTTATTATTTTATCAATTGCACTTTAACAGCGTTAAGTCCTTTCATACCTTTTTCTAATTCAAAAAGTACTTTATCATTTTCAGAAATTTCATCTATTAAACCACTAACGTGTGTAAAATATTTTTCATCATCTTCTGCATCAATAATAAATCCGAAACCTTTAGAAGTATCAAAGAAAGAAACTTTACCCTTACGAACTGGGTCATAAGCTTCATCACTATCTTCTCTTTTAGGAATCGCAATAGAAATACTTTCTACATCAACTTCAATTTTTTGAGTTGGATCTGGCGGAGTATCCGTTAAGTTACCGTTATAGTCTACATAAGCGAACTGAATACCATTTGTTCCGTTCTCTTTAATTTCAGCTTTACGGGCTTCTTTCTTTTTCCTTTTGTCCTCACGTTTTTTTAAACGTTTTTTCTCTTTCTCAATTTTGTTAAATGTCTGTTGCGATTTAGCCATGTATAGGTATTTGTTAATAATAAGCTTAAAAAGAAGTAAAAATAATAAGCTTTCAGGGGCCTTTACAAACAATGCCTTTGGCGCTTAGTCAGATTATCTTAGTATATCTTAAAAAGTATTGCAAAGATACAATTTACTTAATAAACTATCTAATATACACTATCACTAAATTTTATACTCCTAATCAATTTTATTATGATGAAGAATTAAAAAACTATTAGAACTTCAAATAGCTTTTTAATTCTTAAATTATTTTAAAATATATTCTATAAAAGACCATTATTAGACCTTTACAGTTTATTTATATAGTTTCCGAAAGCATCTTTAAACTCATATCCTTTTTCTAAAGAATTTTTGCTTAATTTTTTAAACTCTACTAAGCCCCAAAGTATAAATTCCTTTAAAAAGTAACTATCTTTCTTATCTACATTAGAGTGGTACTTATCAAGTAATTCATTTAATGGGTTTATCATGTTTAATTGTTGCTCATACTCTGCTGTATCAGCATCATTTACTAATTCAAAACCTGTACCGTCAAAAAACCAAGCTATTAAATTGTCATAAGGTGTAGCTTCATCTTTATGAGCTATCTTTTCTATTTTAGGAAAGTAGTTAGGAAACAATGTTTTTATAGCCTTATTTATTAAAGCCAAAGCAACAGCTTCAGAGCCCTCTTGCTCTCCTTCATAAACCAACTCTACTTTTCCATTAATTGCAGGCACTACCCCTATAAAATCACTCAAACGAATACTTGTTTGGCTTTCGCCAGAAGAAAGCATTCTTAACTCTGCGGTACTAACTAAACTTTCATAGGCCGATATACTTAAACGAGCACTTACCCCACTTTTAATATCAACAAATTCACTCTTTCTTGCTTCAAAAACAATTTGCTCTAATATGTCACCAACTAAGTTCGGAATATAAATATTCTCTTTCTGATTAACATCTAATTTAGCCTCTTGAGCTGTTATTGTTTTAGCTATCTCTATATCATTAGGATAATGTGTTAAAATTTGTGACCCTATACGATCCTTTAATGGTGTTATAATACTACCACGGTTAGTATAATCTTCAGGATTTGCAGTAAAAACAAACTGCATGTCTAAATCAAAACGTAATTTAAATCCACGAATTTGAATATCTCCTTCTTGTAATATATTAAACAATGCTACTTGAATTCTTGCTTGTAAATCAGGTAATTCATTAATTACAAAAATGCAACGATTAGCTCTTGGTATCATTCCGTAATGAATAACACGATCATCGGCATATGATAATTTTAAATTTGCTGCTTTTATAGGGTCAATATCTCCTATAATATCAGCTACTGTAACATCGGGCGTTGCTAATTTTTCTGCAAAACGATCTGATTTATGTAACCACGTAATAGGTGTTAAATCTCCTTTTTCTTCTATTAACTGTATGGCATAGCGCGAAATTGGATTTAAAGGGTCATCATTAATTTCAGACCCTTCTACTACTGGTATATACTCATCAAGTAAATAAACCATTTGTCTTGCTAAACGCGTTTTAGCTTGCCCTCTTAAACCTAATAAATTTATATTATGTTTCGATAATATAGCTCGTTCTAATTGTGGTATTACTGTGTTTTCATACCCGTGAACCCCTGTAAAAGTATCTTGATTATTTTTCTTTCTAAAAATTAAATTATCACGTAATTCATTTTTTATACTTTTTGAAATATATCCTGCCGATTTTAAATCGCCTAACGTTTTTAATTGCGTGTATTCCATATATTATTTTTTAGGCTTATCCCCTAATATGTTTTTTTCTATTCTGTTCGTAATCTTCAAAAATCATTTCTCCTAAACCTTGTAAACCGGTATAAAAAGCTTTCCCTTGGTTTGCCTTTGTAAAAGTTTCTACAAATTGCATTAAGTACGGGTCTCTAGCAATCATAAAAGTGGTTATTGGAATTCGAATTTTACGAGCCTGTTGTGCCATAGCGTAACATTTGTTTACAATATACTCATCTAACCCATTACTATTTTTATAATAACGACCATCCTTTAAACGTAAGCAACTAGGCTTACCATCGGTTATCATGAATATTTGTTTATTGGTATTTCGCTTACGTCGTAATAAATCCATAGCCAATTCTAAACCTGCTACTGTATTAGTATGGTATGGTCCTACTTGTAAATAAGGTAAATCTTGTATTGAAATTCTCCAAGAATCATTACCAAAAACTATAATATCTAAAGTGTCTTTTGGATAACGAGTAGTTATTAACTCTGCTAAAGCCATTGCTACTTTTTTTGCCGGAGTTATTCTATCTTCTCCGTATAATATCATACTATGGCTTATATCGATCATAAGCACAGTACTCATTTGTGCTTTATGGTTGGTTTCACTAACCACTAAATCATCTTCAGTAAGCTTAAACCCATTTCCTAGTCCGTTATTAATTTGTGCATTACGCAAACTCTCTGTTATAGAAACTTGATCAATACTATCTCCAAATTGATAATTCCTAAACTCTCCAGTAGACTCGTCTCCTGCTCCAGTTTTTTTAGTTTGATGGTTTCCTGTACCCGATTTTCTTAATTGTCCAAATATTTGATTTAAAGCTCTTTTACGTATAGCCCTTTCTGTCTTTGCTGTAATAGATAATTTACCATCTGGTCCGTTAGGGTTTGGTTCTTGCTTTATAAATCCTTTTTCTTTTAACTCTTCTTCAAAATCTTTTAAAGTATATTCAGGTGTAGTTATTTTATATTCTTTATCTAATTCATTTAACCAATCTAAGGCCTCGTCTACATCGCCCGATGTATGTGTTACTAATTCTTTAAAAATTTCTAAAAGCCTATCGAACATAGATTGTTCAGGAGCTTCATATTTTTTAAAAACAAATCCTGTGTATGATTTTTCTTTATTTATCATAACACTAAATTTAAACAATTTGAATTATAACAACTGTTAAGAAAATAGTAATGCCTTAAAAATTTGATAAAAGTTAATTCTTAAAGTTATAATGGCATTAAAATTGGTTTACTGTAATTGAAAAGTTAAAAAACAGCAATTAAACAATATATTTGTATCACTTTATTTATGCTATTATGAAGAATCTATATATACTATTACTTAGTGTTTTTTGTTTTTCTGCGCATGCGCAACTAACAACACAACCTAGTTTTGATAACATTACAGGGGTAACAAAAACGGTTATGAACCCTAAATTATACCCTTTATTATTAAAAGTTCATATTTCAGAAAATAACATAAAATCTTCTGACTTTAAAAATTTTATAAGCAACTTAAAACACTTTGAAGTTTTTTCTAGTGATGGTAATTTACAAGCTGAAACAGCTCTAAACAGCCAAACCTTAATATACACTAGTAGTTTTTCAAAAGTAAAAGAACAAATTTTTGAACACGTTACCGACAAACAAAAAGAATACATTATTCTAAAGAAAAACAACAACGGATTAACATCTACCGTTTATGCTTTTACTACTAAATTAGAGTATAATCGAATTAATGAACTTAGTTTTTTATAAACAACTATTATAAATAGAAAAAGCCTCTATATTTTAATATTGAGGCTTTTTTATTATTAACTAATGTAATTATTACATTAATTGATTTACTCTTAAACGTAATTTACGCATATAATCTTCTTCTAACCAAGAACGATAGTTTTTAGTACTATTACTAATACAGTACGAATACATACGTACTCTATACTCTACATCTTCTGCTAAAAGCTTTACTAATAAACGAGCATCAAAAACATCTTCACTATTTTCTACACACATTTTAGCGTGTTGATCAATAGAACGTTCTAAAACCATTTTAGATTTTTCTCCGTTATTTACTATGTTATCGTATTCTTTCTTTATATCAAACTCAATTACTTCTGAGTTTTTGAACTCTTCTCTTACCTCAGGAGGCATAACATATTTGAACTGACGTTCAATTTCATCATCACTAACTAAATTATCTAAATAATAATCTGGTAAGCGGAATATTTTTTGCCAATCAACATCAGCATTCCATAAACCTAAACGAGCAGCATTATTACCCAAATCAATTACATTAAAGTATTTTTTACCAGGATAAGCACGAGAACCACGCCCAATCATTTGAAAATATAATGTAAGAGATTTTGTTGCTCTATTTAGTATAATAACCTCAATAGAAGGTTCATCAAAACCTGTTGTTAAAATACCTACTGATGATAGTATGGCATCTGGTGTTTCATGAAACCACTGCAATATATCTTTACGTTCTTGCTTACTATGGGTATTATCTAAATGTCGAACATCTAAACCTGCCATTTTAAAGGTTTCATAAACCTGAACCGAAGTATTAATACCATTATTAAATATTAATGTTTTTTTACCCTTAGCTTTCTGCTCATAAGCATATAAAAGCTTCTCTTGCATAAAAGCATTAGAATATAAATCTTCAGAAGATTTAACGGTATAATCTCCATTAATACCAACCTTAAGTGTACTTAACCCTACATCAAATGAATATGTTATTGCATTAGAAAGGAAACCTTGTTCTATTAAATTTGAAATTGGTTGACCGCAAATAAGCTCACGGTAACTATCTTTCATTGGCATTTTAATATTTGAACTTAAAGGTGTTGCTGTAACTCCTAAAATGAAACAATTTTCAAAATGTCTAAATAATTTACGGAATGAGTTATAGTGTGCCTCATCAATAATAACCATTCCAAGGTTTTTAAACTCAACCTTCTCTTCGTTTAAACGGTTATTTAATGTTTCCACCATGGCTACAAAACACTTGTAGTCATCTTCATTCGGAATTTCTTTTACCTTACTATTAATTACTTTACAGGTAACACCAAACCCCTCAAGCATTCTTGATGTTTGGTTACAAAGTTCAATACGGTGTGTCAAAATAAGAACCTTCTTATCTTGTTCTTCAATATACCTACGTACAATTTCAGAAAAAACAACTGTTTTACCACCCCCGGTTGGCAACTGGTAACATAAATTGTAACCATTTGGCTTGTTGTTTATTCTATCAAAAATTTTATTAATATCTTCTTTTTGATACGGATAAAGTTCTTTGATTTTTTTGGGTTCGTTAACCATAAGATATACTAACTACTTAAAAATTTAGGAATACAAAAATACTACTTTATTTTAGCTTACTAATTGCAAAAATTCAAACAATTACAGGTTAAACAAACTTTTTTAATTTCCAAATAAAACCCCTTTTAACTTTTAAATTATATAGTTAAAATTGTCACTTTTATATAATAACTAGATTAAAAGGAGTTTTGTAACTTAGTATTAAAATAAACACATACTATGGCTGCTACAGAATCGCAAATGAAAGCTCTAAATACTTTAGCTACACCTTTTAATTTGTTAAACACCCTTAACGGGGAAATAATAAGTTTAGATAAATTAAAATCTACCAAGGCTACAGTTATACTATTTATATGTAATCACTGTCCTTTTGTTATTCATATTAATGAAGCTTTAGTAAAATTAGCTAATGAATTTCAAGTTCAAGGAGTATCATTTATAGCAATTAGTAGTAACGATATTAAAAAATATCCAGCTGATGCGCCTGAATTAATGACTGAATTTGCTAAGAAGAACGGTTTTACTTTTCCTTATTTATATGATGAAGATCAAAGTATAGCTAAAGCATACGGAGCAGAATGTACTCCTGATTTATTCGTATATAATAGCGAAATGAAACTTGCTTACCGAGGCCGTTTTGATGAAACTAGGCCAAATATGGGTACTGCCACTGGGCGTGATTTATCGCGAGCTCTAGACAGTATTATAGAAACCGATTCCTTCAATGAAAAACAATTACCTAGTATTGGTTGTGGAATTAAATGGAAATAGTTTTTTCTTATTTATGTTAACAATGCATCAAATAACAT
>CAZJGP010000165.1:0-4655 GCA_964545595.1 uncultured Flavobacteriaceae bacterium
CTTTTTGTATAGCCTGCTTCTTCACAAAGAATCACTCCAAAATTAGAAATTGACACTTTCTTTTCTTGCTTATTTTTTAATTCTTGAATTTCAAAGTCAATATTTTTTAATATTTCGGGTATCAATTTATTACGCCATTTATTTAAAAGTCTTGGCAGACTTTTATACTCAACATCGAAATCTTTTCTTTTCTCTACTAATAAATTATAAATTAGATTATAATCATTATCACTTAAATTGTAATATTTATGGTTGCTTAACAAAAGCATAATATCAGACAAGGCAAAAGAAGATGTAACTATAGGGATTCTCTTCTGTATATCAGGATATATTTTATCAAAATCAATTACTATACCTTTGCCGAATGTTTTTGCCATATAATTATCAGACAGCTGATTAAAATTAAGATTACTAAAATCTACATTCTCAAATACATTAACAATATCTATTGCTGCTGAGTTGAATTCTATATCCGTTTTTTGTGCCATTTCTTTATACGATGCCAAATCTTTGTTATAATCTTCTCCATAAAAAACAGCACATTCTTTAGGTGACTTTGTAACTAATGTATACAAATGATTCATACGTAGTATTTTTTTATAAAATTTATACGTACTTCCATATTGCTTTTTCAATGCTTGATCTGTATAGTCCCCGGTTAATAGGTATCCTATTTTATTAAATAGTGTATGATCAAATGATTTACCTTGGTATCTTTTTATTATTTCATTTTGAAACTCAGTAATAACTGCTCTTGTCTCAAACTTAAAAAACTCTAAGTTTGAAACATCAATTCTTAAAAAAGAATCAATCTCAGCTCCCAATTGTTTCTTTAAAATTTCTGCACAAGGATAATCATCACTTTTTTTAAACATAGCCATTCTATATTCAATAATGTACATTAAGTTTATTATATAATATTTGTTTAATGCTACGTTAGAAACACTAACAGTATTTAGATCTTTGAATTTATTTAATTCAGTCTTACAATCTTCTGTCTTTTGAGAAGTATAAGCCGCATTTGCGAGAACTATTTGTAGTTTTTTTTCAAGATATTTATCTTTAGTTACTTTTCCTTTTTGGTAATATGATTTTGCTTTTTTAAATTCCCCTAATGCTATATGGCAATTCATTAAATTTAGGTTTACAAAACCTTTAATCTCATCACTAATACTTGGGTTATTAGTTAGAAAATTCTCATAATCAGTTTTTATCTTTTCAATATTTTTTAGATATGTAGTTTCATTAAATCGTGTATAAATATTATCTTCTTTAGATTTTTTATATACATCTATACTCTTTGATAGCTGAGTATAAGTATCTGATTTATCCTTTATATAAAACCATTTCAAGTAATCAAAATTTTTATTCCCCAAATAATACTCTCCAAATAAATGATAAGCACTTTTAATTAATTTATAGGTTTGCCTTTTTAATATTTTTGTTTCTGTCTCTATTGTTAGAACTTTAGTTCTATTATTTTTTATTCTCAATAATTTTGAAAACTTATTGGAGTCAGACTTTACGTACAAATTTGCATTTGTTAAGTCGTCATTTTCTTTAGTATGTAAATGGTATCTGCTAGAAATATCATTTATTTGAAATCTATCAGTTATATCTGCATCTTCTAAAACTATATCTTGAGAAAAAACAATAGTCCCTTTTCTAACAATACGGGCATTTGCCACTGTTCTACTAGAACCAAAAAGACAGTACTTACCATATTCGTCTTTTGTAAGCGAAACTTTTGATCGATTAATATGAACATCAATTATAAACTTTATATCAGGTGTTTCAGAAATAGTAAATTCTGAATTTTTATAAAATGATTCTATATATGTGCTATCAACTTTTGGATTAGATAAACTTGTATTATTATCAAAATTAACTTCCCAATTAACTTTTTTAAAAGAATCAAAAGCATACTTTGCTTCTTTTGGAACCAATGTTATATATTTTTTACTTTTAATTTTTTGAGACACTGCTAAAAAAGGAAAAAAAAATAAAATAAATATAATTTTATGCATAGGAACTTTTTTTATGTAATTACAATATACATCTTTTAAACTACAAATATTGATTGTAACCATTTACTCAAATATTATCATTTATTTAGCTGTTATAAACCCTCTCTTAATATTAAAAATCAAGGCTTGGAAAGACTGGGAAGGTTTTAATTAACATAAATCAATTAAAATAAATTAAGGTTAATTGTATTTTAGAGACTTAATACTATATAATTAATCCTTTTTTTTGATGCGTAAATTACTTCTAGATTTAACATGTTGCGTTTTTGTTTGCTTCAATATTATAGCTCAAAAACCAATAAAACCTAATAGTGTTGAAATCCACAATGCAATTAAAAGGCTAAATTTTTTAGGAAGTGTATTGTATGTTGCAGCTCATCCTGATGATGAGAATACAGAATTAATATCTTACTTAACAAATCACTTAAATGCACGTACAGCGTATCTTTCTTTAACCCGTGGTGATGGTGGTCAGAATTTAATTGGCCCCGAAATTAGAGAACAATTAGGGGTAATAAGAACACAAGAATTACTAAAAGCAAGATCGGTAGATGGAGGGGAACAATTGTTTTCTAGAGCTAATGATTTTGGTTTTTCAAAACATCCTGACGAAACATTAAGCATTTGGAATAAAGAAGAAGTCTTAAGTGACGTAGTTTGGAATATTAGGCAGTTTAAGCCAGATGTGATTATAAATAGATTTGATCACAGAACTCCAGGTACAACTCATGGACACCATACTGCTTCTGCATTATTAAGTTTAGAAGCTTTCGATTTAACTGCGAACTCTAAAAGCTATCCTAATCAATTAGAAAAAACTAATACTTGGCAACCCAAAAGATTATTATTTAATACATCATCTTGGTTTTATGGCGGTAAAGAAAAATTTGACCAAATAGATAAATCAAATTTTTTAAATTTTGAAACAGGTAAATATTATTCTCATTTAGGCTTGTCAAACACTGAAATTGCAGCTTTAAGCAGAAGTCAACATAAGTGCCAAGGATTTGGAACAACAGGTAAAAGAGGGTCTAAAACAGAATATTTAGAAGTTATTAAAGGTTCAAACCCTAAAGACAAACAAGACTTATTTGAAGGTATAGATACATCTTGGAATAGAGTAAAAGGAGGTGCAGAAATAGGTTCAATTTTAAAAGAAGTAGAAGATAACTTTGATTTCACTAATCCAGCTTTATCATTACCTAAATTATTAAAAGCTTATGAACTTATTCAAGGATTGAAAAATGAACATTGGAAGACTTTAAAAACAGAGGAAATAAAAGAAATTATAAGTTCTTGTACAGGGTTATATATTGAAGCTGTAGCGGCTAACCCATTTGCGACAAGAAATGAAAAAATTGCTGTAAAAATAGAAGCAATAAACAGAAGTAATTTTCCTGTTGAATTAAATAGTATTACTCTTAAGGGATTAAATGCTCAAAAGGACCTAAATGTTGAATTAAAAAACAATATTAATTTTCAAAAAGAAATAGAAGGACAAATAGCTATTGATGAAGAGTACACAACTCCATATTGGTTAAATAATAAAGCTAGCTTGGGTATGTATTCTGTGACAAATCAACAATTAATTGGTTTGCCTGAAACTCCTAGAGAATACATAGCTCAGTTTTCTTTGAAGATAAGAAATACAGTGATTAACATAGATAAAGCTATAATTTACAAAAAAAATGACCCTGTAAAAGCAGAGATTTATCAACCATTTGAAGTTGTGCCAAAAGTCTCCGCTAGGTTAAAAGATGATGTGATTATTTTTAGTGGTAATCAGCCTAAAGATGTTATTGTAAATATTAAGGCTTTTCAAGATAATTTGGAAGGAGTTTTAAAATTAGATATTCCTGAATCATGGAAAATTGAACCAAGAGAAAGTAATTTTAAATTATCTAAAAAAGGAGAAGAACAAGCTTTTAATTTCATTTTAACACCTCCAAATTCTCAAAGTGAAGGAGAAGTTATTCCATCTATTATAGTAGATAAAGAAGTGTTTAAAGATGAAGTAATAAATATTAATTATGACCATATACCAACTCAAACCTTAATTTTACCTGCAAAGGCAAAAGTTGTAAAAATTGATATTGAAAAGAAAGGTGATTTAATTGGTTACATTGAAGGAGCTGGTGATATTGTTCCTGAAAGTTTAGAGCAAATTGGCTATAAAGTTGAATTGATTAAACCTGAAACAATTTCTGAAAATTCATTAAAACGTTATGATGCTGTAGTTGTTGGAATAAGAGCTTATAATATTATTGAAACGCTTGTTCATAAACAAGCTACCTTGTTAGACTATGTAAATAACGGAGGAAACTTAGTTATTCAATATAATACTAACCATAGATTAAAAGTAACAGAAAATCTTGGACCTTATCCTTTAGAATTAGCCAGAGATAGAGTTACTGATGAGAATGCAGAAGTAAGGATATTAGATAAAAATCATCCAGTTTTAAATTACCCAAATAAAATTACTAGTAAAGATTTTGAAGGATGGGTACAAGAAAGAGGATTGTACTTCCCTAATAAATGGGATGAAAGTTACACTCCTATTTTTAGTATAAATGATTCTGGAGAAACAGAAAAGAAAGGAAGCTTATTAGTTGCTAAGTATGGAAAAGG
>CAZJGP010000166.1:0-3642 GCA_964545595.1 uncultured Flavobacteriaceae bacterium
CAGATTTAGAACAGTATCTTTCGTTAAATCAAGATCCTTAATAATCATTTTAGGTCTAACCAAAGCTTGATTCAGGTATTTTTTCAAAAAAATATTCTCTCCAGTCGAGCTTCCTATTTTTGATTTACCACTACCTTTTAAATCTGTTTCAACATGGACAAAAACAATATCAGCTTTATATCTGTGAGCTTTATTGTTAGCTAGTATTTTAAGTTTTCCTGCAAATTGCCCGTCAGCTAAAACCTCAATATGTTCATCGGTTGCAAATTCTTTTATACAGGTAATTTCCAAATCGTCAGGCAATGTTTTTTTGCCTACAGTTTTATGTAAAACTTCCTTTTTACTTAATGTAAAAAGCGTGTTGTCGTAGACATATTCTATTTTCTTTGCATTAGCAGCAGCTATTTCTACTTTCAAGGAAAATTTAGCGCTTTTATTTGGTAATAAAGATAATACAGGAACTATATAAATATCTTTTGGTTTTGTAGGATGTGGTTCTTGGTCAAATTCTTTTCCAAAATTAACATATGCCGTATTGCTAACTAAAAATTTACCTGCTGGATAACCTCCTAGAATTTGCTTATACCAAACATCACCTGGCTTACTGGTATCTCCCATACGCATCCAATCAAATCCATATTCCCCTTTGTAACTATTATGTGGTCTAAAATTCACTAATACTTTAGGTTTAGGAGTAATCTGTAATGGTTTACTCGTTTTTGCAGCTTCACCATGCGTAACTTTAGCCACAAGTTTGTCAATATCACTAGTTTTAAACTCCTCCCATTGTTCCTTGATTTCCAATGGAGTGAGCTCTACTAAGCCATCCTCATCAATAGTTTCGGTAAAAGAAAGTTGTGTTTTTCCGTTTTCAAATTCGGAACCGTCTTCTTTTTCAATAATTATGGTAGCTGTACCTCCTTGGTCATTTTCAATAGCGGCAACTAAACTGGCACTTTCCTTATAACCAATCTCGGTAATATCTTCCTCTTGGGTATCAGTGTTTATCCATTTTAGGCTTGTAATTTGTGGTAAAGACTCTTCAATAGTAGTTATAGGTGTATCGTTTTGAATAAATGGATTGCTTGGATTCCATTTATTTTCAAATATCACAGAATTATTGATACGTATAATACCTGCTGAAATTTCCAAACAAGTGAGCAAAGGGTTATTTGAATAAGAAGAATAATCAAATGCTTGAAAAGTAGCAAAAGCATTAGCGAACTCGTATTTGAAAGTAATAGCGCTATTAGTAAAATCTCTAATTTCAATTCTGCCCGCTTTTTGCATTAATGAAGATAGTGTCCATTCTCTAATAAAACTATCTTTTACGGCTTCAAAAACCACGGTACATTGCCCACCTTGTACTCCGGCGCAAGGTTTTAAATTTGTACCTAAAGGTTGATTCATTCCAAAACTAAAGTTTTTAAGTGGGTACTTTTTATCTTCAATATATAAATAAGCATTATGCATTTGTAAATAAGTGTTTTAGAGTTGGTCTAATATATTAAATAACAGAATGAGTTAATTTTTTATTTTGTAGGATTTTTCTGTTTTCAAGTAATGTTTTGTAACGCTACTATATCTACATTATCAACAATAGCTAAATCTAAATTCTTTTTTTTGCTTACAAGCACATAAAAGTAATATGGACAGACTTATAGTATAAATGTTTCTCATTATCATTATTTTTTTATGTTAATTAGGTTACAACAAAGAAACATATTAATACTGTTTGTTCTTATTCTTACTTTTTTTAATTACGAAAATTTTAACAAGCCTTTACCTTTATTTTCTACAAATAAAAAAAAGCATTGATCTAAAGAATAAGATCAATGCTTTTTTATTTGTAAGATTTAAATTTTAAACTTTTACAGTACTCCAGTTTTCACCTGATTTAATACGATAAAGTTGCATTTCGGAAATACCAAACTGCTTTGCTATCATTTTCATTCTAGTTTTCCTCTTAGGGTCATTAATTTTCTTTTTAATTAAACGAACTCTACCCTCTGTTAACTTTGAATAACTTACTCTATAAACATCTTTATATTTAGGATTACTAAATTGATGTTTTTCTTTCTCTTTTTTGGTAGCCCATTTTAAATTATCAACGTGGTTATTGGTTTTATCATAATCTAAATGAATTACATAAACACCATCACCTTGTTGTAAAAAATGTTGTGCAACTAGCTTGTGAACATATCTACTAGTTTGTTTTCCATTTTTCTTTTGTTTAATAGGTAAATTTTGATACCCATTAATATAATAACGTTTAACAAGAACTTCTTCTTCTCCTTTACAGTTTATTATACGGCCATGATTAGATATCATGAACTTTTCTTTTTCGGAAATATTCTCGTCGAAACGGATTTCTTCCCATTTTTCATTTCTAAAACTTCGAATCATTGTTAGGGGGATTAACTTTGAATTACCTCACAAATATACAAATTCTCATAAAATCAAAAAAAAGCCTAAAACTTGATTGTTTAAGGCTTTTTTTTTGAGAATTATTCAATTATTTTGCTAACACTTTATCAAATTCAACTGCAACTTGATTCACTATTAAATCATCAAAAGTTTCTCTTTTTCTAATCAATTTAGCTTCGCCATTATGCCATAAAACTTCAGCTGGTTTAAAACGAGAATTATAATTACTCGCCATAGAAAAACAATAAGCTCCTGAATTTTTAAACGAAACTATATCTCCTTCTGAAATTTCAGCAATACGACGGTTTACACCAAAAGTATCTGTCTCACAAATATATCCTACTACCGAGTAAAAACGCTCACGACCTTCTGGGTTCGAAATGTTTTCTATTTTATGATACGAATCATAAAACATTGGGCGTATTAAATGATTAAAACCAGTATCTACACCTGCAAAAACTGTAGATGTAGTTTGTTTAACCACATTTACTTTAGCCAAAAACTGACCAGATTCACTTACTAAAAACTTCCCTGGCTCAAAACCTAATTCTAATTCTTTTCCGTAATTTTTACAGAATTTATTAAAACGTTCAGTTAACTTTTCTCCAAGTTCTTCAATATTAGTTTCAATATCACCTTCTTTATAAGGCACTTTAAAACCACTACCAAAATCTAAGAAATCTAAATCTTTAAACTGCGAAGCAACATTAAATAGTATTTCACTTGCTTGAATAAAAACATCAATATCTAAAATATCACTTCCTGTATGCATGTGAACACCATTAATACGCATACCCGTATTTTCAACAATACGCAATATATGTGGTGTCTGATGTACAGAAATACCAAACTTAGAGTCAATATGACCTACAGATATTTTACTATTACCACCTGCCATAATATGCGGATTAATACGCACGCAAACTGGTACATTTGGATGTTTTGTTCCAAACTGCTCCAATATAGATAGGTTGTCAATATTAATTTGTACTCCTAATTTAGAAACCTCTTCAATTTCTGCTAAAGAAACTCCATTAGGTGTAAAAATGATATTTTGAGGTTCAACACCTGCCTTAATACCCATTTTAACCTCTTGAATTGAAACGGTATCTAAACCAGCTCCAAGCGATTTCATTAGCTTTAAAATTGAAAGGTTTGAAAGTGCCTTTACAGCATAGTTCAACTTTAACTTCTTAACACCTCCAAAGGCATTAG
>CAZJGP010000167.1:0-5616 GCA_964545595.1 uncultured Flavobacteriaceae bacterium
TTTTTCCATGACCAGTGGTAGTATGTTCAATATGTACTTCTACATACTTTTTCATATTGTTTTCCATAGCCCATTCTTCAAATAACTCTTGCCGAATAGCCTCAATAACACAAGTAAGCCCCACTTGCCTCGTTTTATTTGACGAAAAACCGTTGGTATTTGCTCCATTTATAAAACCATATTTGAATTCTTTTAAATTGTAGTATTCCCCATCTACAAAAAGCTTAGCTTTCATTGCCATAAATCTAAGTAATTTACTTATTTACAGTGTAAAAAGTAATAAAAAACGCATAACAATATTGATTACTTTAAAAAACTTTAATACTAATATAAGTGGCTATAAACAACTTAATTAATAATCTTAGGCCATTTTAAAGACATTAGAATAGCGATACACTAAACCTTAATGTTATATCAAATCATCAGTAAACACCGGGTATGTAAAACGTACCCTAAAAGATTATTCAGTTTCTTTTAAGCGTGAAGTATTTCAAGAAATAGAACAAAGCTAACTAACAAGAACTCAGGCTTGCCATAAATATGGTATTCAAGCTAAATATACTATAAGAGAATGGTAAAAAATGCAGTCGAAATTTATAATCAAATCAGACCTCATTTATCTAATTATATGCTCCCCAAAAACAAATGCATAATCAAGCTATTTTAAAAAGAAAACAATATAAATCAAAAAAAGCTTAAGAATACTAACATCCTTAAGCTTTAAATTATATATTTAATCCTCTAATAATCTGTATTGGTTATTTAGGACTAGACATCTTACTTAGTGTATTGCTAAAATCTTAAATTAAAACAATCTTTTCTACTCTTTTAAATGAAGGTTTTACCTTGCTATAAGCATAAAACTAGAATTGTAAAAATAGGCTATTCTTTATTTATTAAGCAAGGAAAATGGACTAATAATTATTCCACCAAACTTATTCCGTCCGATTCAATTTTTATTAATCGTTGCTTATAAAGTGTTCCAATTGCTTTTTTAAAATTCTTTTTACTTAACTGAACAATGTCTTTAATTTTTTCAGGAGAAGATTTATCATTTAATTCTAAGAAACCACCATCTGCTTTTAATAAGTTTAATATCATTTGAGCGTTAGGTTCTATACCTCTATACCCATGGCGTTGTAAGGTTATATCTATCTTATTATCATGGCGTACTTTTTTAACAAAACCTTTCATACGATCTCCAACATTGATTGTTTGAAAAATTTCATCGCTATATACTAAACCAATATACTTTTGATTAATTATCATATTCCATCCTTTTTCTGATGGATGAGAAGCAATTAAATCAACTTCTTCATAAGAAGATAATAAAACTAAATTATTACTTAAAAAGCTATTTGTTTTTGACGATGCTACTAAACGTTCCGTTTTTTCATCTAAATAAACATAAACTAAGTAACTACGGCCAACTTGCATTTTGTTTACTTGTTCTTTAAACGGAACAAATAAATGTTTTTCTAATCCCCAATCTAAAAAGGCTCCTACTTCGGACACAGCAGTACATTTTAAATAAGCAAATGAATTTACAGTAGCAAAAGGTTCTATGTTGGTAGCAACAATACGCTCCATGTGATCTAAATAGGTAAACACACGTAAGGTGTCTCCTATCTCGAAAGTTTCCGGAACATACTTGTTTGGTAATAATACCTCATCACCATCTTCATTTGTTAAATATATACCAGGTAAACGCTCTCTGTCTATCTGTAAATCGTGGAATTGTCCTATAGCAATCATTTGCAAAAAAATTTATACAAAGATACATTTTTATTATACGGAGAGCATAAAAAAAACCCATAGTAAAACTATGGGTTTTTTTTATATATAAAAGGGCTGTTTACTTGTTGTACACAGACTCTTTACCAAAGTGCTTAGCTAGTAAATAATAAACTACAGCACGGTACTTTGCTTTTACTGATTTACCATAAGTTTCAATAACCTTAGCAATAGCCTCATCTAATTCAGGACCATCAGTTAAACCTAATTTTTTAATTAAAAAATTGTTTTTTACTGTTTCTAATTCTTTTGGGTCACTTCCTGAAACAGTAGATGCATCTCTATTATAAATTGATGGTCCACAACCAATAGTTACTTTCTTTAAAAAGTCCATATCTGGAGTTTGTCCTACTTTCTCCTTAATATCAGCTGCGTATTTTTCAATTAACTCATCTCTTTTACTCATGATCTAATTTATTTTTTTAGTTGTTTTTAACAATTGTTATTACCAAATATAACATTTATTAAAAGTAAAGAACAAAAAAGCTGAATTTTTTAAGAATAATATCGATATTTAGCTAAAATAATTCAATAATACTCGATCATTAACACTTCGTGGTGTTTGTATTTCTAATATTTGTTTAGTATGTGCTTCAAAAAACACATTTAAACTATCGGTTAAATTACTTTCATTAGCTAACTGATAATAAAATCCATACATATCAGCTAACTGCTTTGCTTTATAATTGTGTGTAGTTTCTAAAAACTCTGAGAAGTATTCGGCTTCTTTATCTCCTGGTAATATTCTAAATATACCCCCGCCACTATTATTAATTACAATTATCTTAAAATTGTTTGGTATATAATTATTCCATAAACCATTACTATCATATAAAAAGCTAAGATCACCCATTATTAAAACCGTAGGCTTATCTTGTATAGTTGCCGCACCAATTGCTGTACTAGTACTACCGTCTATACCGCTAGTACCACGATTACAAAACACCTCAATTTGTTTGCTTAGCTTAAACAACTGTGTGTATCGTATTGTTGAACTATTGCTTAACTGTAAGTGTAATTTCTGCGGAAGCTTATTTATGATAGCTTCAAAAACTTTTAAGTCTGAATACGGAGCTTTAGCTAAATAGTTATCATGGCTAACTAATTTTTGTTGATGAACCCCTAACCATTTATCTTGGTAATTAGATTTTATTACTAATGGTTTGGATAAAAATAATTCTTTAAAAAAAGCTTTCGCTGAAGTTTTAAAATGCTCCGATAAACAACCGTAAGTATCATAAGCCTTTTTAATATCAATATGCCAATGATTGTTTGGCGCATAATTACGTAAAAAAGCTTTTATCTTTTTAGAAACTACTAAACCACCAAAAGTCACTAATAAATCTGGTTGTAATTCTTTAAACTCTTTCTCCGTGAGCTTAGATATTAATTGATCTATACTTGGTATCGCTTTAGAGTGATGTATATTTGAGGTTGTTTCTGTAAATAATAAAACACTAGAGTCTAATAGTAATGTGTCTAATATTTCTTGATCTATACTATTAGGATTATAAACTCCAACTAAAATTAGTTTTCTAGAACTCGTATTCCATTTCTTAATAAAACTATCCTCAATTTTAAAACTCTCTTTTTTATTAGGTTGAATAGGCAATAATGAAGGCTCTACAATTTTAGAAACCGTTCCGTATAAAGGTTCATATAATGGAATATTTACATGTACTGGTCCTTTATTGTTGTTTGATTGTTCTATAGCCTCTGCTATTAAACTTGTATTCTCTTTTTGTAAATCTTTAGTATAGTTAAGATCATTAGATAAGTTTGCTTCATAAATTATATGATTTGTAAAAACATGTTCTTGGCGTATTGTTTGCCCGTCACCAATATCTATATGTTCTTTTGGTCTATCCGCACTTAAAACTACTAATGGAATATCACTATAAAAAGCTTCTGCTATAGCAGGATAATAATTTAATAAAGCACTACCCGATGTACATACTACAGCAACCGCTTCATTTGTTTGTTGTGCTATTCCTAATGCAAAGAAAGCCGCACAGCGTTCATCGACAATGCTGTAACATTTAAAAAAAGGATCATTACTAAAACCAATAGTTAACGGTGCATTACGTGAACCTGGCGAAATAATAATATGCTTTAATTGTTTTGCTTTACAAACAGCAAGTATTTGCTGTGCTAAAAGTATATTGGTGGTAAGTTGTGTACTCATATTCGTTATCAAAAATACAACTGGAGTACGTAGAATACTATTATTAGATTAATTTTTATAAAACAGTTTTCATAATAGAAGATTTATTTACGGTTTCTTGCCATTCGGCTTCGGCATTTGATAATGCTGTAATACCGCCTCCAACGTAAACCTCTGCTTTAGTATCATGTATTTGCATACAACGTAAATTAACAAACAAATGTGTTTTTTCTACTGGAGAAAAACTACCTAAATAACCAGTGTAATAAGAACGGTTATAATTTTCGTTATCTAATATAAATTTTTTAGCATCTTCTTTTGGAAGACCACATACTGCAGATGTTGGATGCAATACATCTATCAACACTTTTAAATCACCTGGTTTTAAAAGCTCACCTGTAATATTTGTTTTTAAATGTAATAATGACCCTGCTTTTTGCGTAAGGGTAATTCCTTTTTCAACTTGTTTAGTAACCGGTTTCAATCCTTCTAAAATAGAATCTACCACTAATTGTTGCTCTTCTTTCTCTTTTGCTCCCCATGCAACATCTTTAGTACCATTATAAGGCATAGTACCTGCCAATGCCATTGTATTAAACTTATTATTATCTAAAGCTATTAAGGTTTCTGGAGTGGCACCTAACCACATACCTACTTTAGGGTGGTACCATAAGTAACAAAATGTATTAGAATATATATTCAGTATATTTTTAAACCATTCTACTGGTTCTTTTATATCAAAATCTATAAACTCAGACCTAGAAACAACTACCTTTTGTAAATTACCTAATTGTAATTGTTTTATAGCCTTATTAATTATAGTTATATGAGCTTCACTATCAGAATTTCTTGTTGAAATCTCTTTATCTATATTACTGTTCTCTATAAGATAATTTAGTGTAATCTTTTTACATTCTTGTTCGTATAACCATACAGAAATATTCTTATTTATCTCTTCAAAAGGGCTAAAAACAAAACCTTGTTTGTTAAATGTATTACCTACACATAAATTATTAGTGTTTTGCAATAAACATTGCACAATGTTCTCATTAGGTTTTCGGTAAACTACTAATGGTAATTCTTGCTCTAAATGGAATAGAACTTGTTTAAAAAAGGTATTGTTATCCATATTACTTTTTAGGTAACGATACTGTAGTAAGCTTTACTAATGAAATCAAGTTTTCTTGTTCATCTGTAATTTTAATTTGCCATAACTGTGTTGTTCTTCCTTTATGAATTGCTTTTGCAGTTCCGTACACAAAACCTTCTTTTATGCTCTTAACATGGTTTGCACTAATTTCTAAACCACGAATAATATGTTTTTCTTTGTCTACAAATACATAAGCAGCAACACTACCTACCGATTCTGCTAAGGCAACCATAGCCCCACCGTGCAAAACACCATCGGGCTGATGTACTTTAGGGGTAACAGGCATCTTAGCTGTTATAAAATCATCTCCTAAATCTACATATGTAATATCTAGAGTTTCCATTAATGTGTTTTTACAAGCTGCATTACACATTGATAAAATATGATCTCTTTTTAATTTGTCCATTAGTAAATATGTTTACATTCAAAAATAACAATTAGCATATTTAAAGCCTAAATTTAAAAGGATATTCTATTAGAAAATATAATTACAAAAAATAACCCCTCT
>CAZJGP010000168.1:0-13074 GCA_964545595.1 uncultured Flavobacteriaceae bacterium
ATTTTAAAGTGAATGTTTCTTGTGAAACGGAGTAATCCTTTGTTTTTATTGACTTCATAATTGTAGTTCCACGTGGAACGAATAATTTTAAACTTATATAAAATTAGAATTCAAATTTAATTAAAAAACAGAATCATTAATACAAATAATTCTGTTTAGAATTTAAAAGTTTATAAAAGTAAAACTATTCATTTTTCTTAAAATTAACGAAACACCCTGCACTAAAGTGCAGGGGTTTATCACAAAGGATTGAAAGTCCTTACTTCTCACTACTCTAATATAAATATATCTTCACTTGAATCTTCAGGCTTGCGATGATGTTCTAGATAATCATTTACCATCTTATCAGTAATATTATCGCTACTCCAAGCACCATAGC
This sequence comes from uncultured Flavobacteriaceae bacterium, assembly GCA_964545595.1. GTDB lineage: Bacteria > Bacteroidota > Bacteroidia > Flavobacteriales > Flavobacteriaceae > Aquimarina. The sequence continues at coordinate 380 of CAZJGP010000168.1, forward strand.
CAGTAGCCCAAAAATGACGACCCCAATAACGTTCTTTTAGTTTTGGGAATTCCATTTGAAGTTCTCTTAAACTTCGACCTTTCAAAATTTCTATCTCATACGCTTAACTGACTTGCCTTAAAAGTTCTCTACAGCGAATCTGAACGTCTCCGCGAAGAACTTTATATCTATATTTTGTTGACCAAACTATGTGACAAGTTAATCTACTTATTGTATGCGACCCTTTTCGTAATGATGTGATTATAAACACAATTTAAAGATTTTTTCTCATTACTAAAGTACTGCAATAAATTGCAGGGTTTTAGACCCTAAAATGAGACCAATAAAACTAGTTTAGTTACCATGGTTATTATTTATTGTTTGTAGCACATAAAACATTCGTAAATATTTATAAATATTTTTTAAACCCTCACAAAACATAATTATAATATTACTTAAAGTCATTAGGTCTTCAGAAAGATAAAAATTAAATTAGTGTTTCTAAATAAATAACAAAAATGGAATCACTAGTTTCTTCTGAATGGTTAAAAGAAAATATTAACAACCCTAATATTATAATTTTAGATGCTACTCTTGTAAATCAAAGAGCTAAGCAACCGGAAACAATAAAAAACATCCAAATTAAAGGAGCTAGATATTTTGATCTTAAGTTTAAGTTTAGTGATGTTTCAAATGATTTCCCTACTGCTTTCCCTGAAGTAGAACAGTTTGAAAAAGAAGCTCAGTTATTAGGTATTAATGACACTTCAGTTATTGTAGTTTACGATGCTAATGGAATCTATTCTTGTGCAAGAGTATGGTGGTTATTTAAATGCATGGGGCACAAAAATGTAGCTGTATTAAATGGAGGATTACCTAATTGGGTTACCAACCAATACTCTACTGAAGCTTTAAATTTAGATAATTTGTTTACAAAAGGAAATTTTAAAGCAAATACAAACTTTAAACTAGTAAGAAAGTTTAAAGATGTTTTTAATAATGTAGAAAGTAAAAACGAATTGATTGTCGATGTAAGAGCTGCCAATCGTTATAATTGTTTAGTTCCAGAACCTAAAGAAGGCTTACGAATGGGAACTATTCCTGATTCTTATAACATACCTTATACAGATGTATTAAAGAATGGAAAGTTTAAAACTGAAAACCACTTAAAAACAATATTTGAACCTCTTTTTAAAGAAAATAGAAATATTGTTTTTAGTTGTGGCTCAGGTATTACTGCTTGTATTGTTTTATTAGCAGCACAAAAAGTGCTTAAAAACGAACTAGCTGTTTATGATGGTTCTTGGACTGAATGGGGTACTTTAGTTGAATAAACTAAAGTACTTTTAAAAGTACTGCCCAATCCCGAATACAATTCCGCTATCACCATTATCGGTTACATTAACACCATAATCTATACGTATTACTGCATTAAAAATACGCTTATGAATTAAACGGAAACCTATTCCTGGATTAACTCTAAATCTTTCTGATGAAAAAAGGTCATCTAAATCTTGATCTTGACGGCGTACACCACTAACATCTAAAAAAGTATTTCCTTGTAATACAAACCAATCTTTTTCAATAAATGTATGGCGATATTCTGTATTAATGGCAAATGCAGCTGTACCTCTATCTACTGTGTTACCGGCTCCACGAGTATTTAGTTGGTTATCTATTACAATAGGTACAAAATCAGAATTCTCTACTGGGTTACTAAACTGTAATTGTAATTGGTTAGCCCAGTTTCCTTTTTTACCTACACGCTTAAAGTACTGTGTTGTATTGCTTAATATATATTCTGTCTGTAATTCATCATCGGTTCCAAAAAAGTAACTAACATCAAATAAATTACGAACTCCTTCTACATTATGGTATTCTAAATCTAGATCCACATATTCATGAGAACCTCTAATTAACTGTTTATCTAATGTTGGTTCCGATGTATTTTCATCAATAAAACCTAAGGCTCTTAAAGCATCATTATCATCGTCTCCTTCTATAATTAAGTATTCCTCGTCAAAAACCTTAACTCCAAATTCAAAACGGTTATTAAAGTTATACTCATAAAATAAAGTTACTTCAGGTCCTCTTCTAGTATTAGTATAATTAATTTCTTGCTCATCACCTTCTGATACTTGAAAAATAGGTTGTTGTGTAGTTAAGTCTTGATAATTAAAACCTAAACCTAATTTATTTGTAAATAAGTACGGATGCTCTACAAATAACCCAAAAGAATTAAAAACTTCTCTTTGAAAAAATCCTCCAGCAATAATATTTCTTCCTAAACCATTAAATTCAAATACCGATGCTCTAAATGAAAAACTATCATCATTGGCTTGCCCAATACGTAATCCTGGTATTATACTAAAGTTCTCATCTAAGTCATAAGTAACTTTATATTCTTCATTTACTTTTTCAACAATAAATTCAGCATGTGCAACTCCGTCTAAACGCTTAATACGTTCAATGTCGGTTTGAATTTTTAAACTATCTAAAACTTCTCCTTTTTTTACTTTAATAATTCTGCTTAAAAAAGAAGCTTTAGTCTTTTTATTCCCTGTAAAGTTTATTTCTTTAATTACGTTTTCTTGAGCATTTATGTTAGACATAAAAAAAACTGCAATAAAAACATATAATAGTCTAGTGAACATATTTTAAATATTTATTTTAATATATATGTTCCTAATAGTCGAAAAAACATAAACATATTACGTTTGTAAGTAAAATAACATAAATATAAAATTGTTGTTTTCTATTTAATTCCTACAAAACAAAGGGTTAAACTAACATATCTATAAAATAATTATATGCTATTATAAGAGAATCTTATATATTTAAATAAAGCTTTACACTTTAAATTTTTCATTGAAAAGAAGAAAAATGACTTTTTAAGTTAAATTTTTAATTAAAAAAAAACTCTACTATTTAATATTTTGTATGTTAGGCGAAATTTACAATACATGATTTTTAAGCAAAAATTAATAAGTATTTTACTTTTAATTTTAGCATTTGCTGTTAATGCACAAAAAGCAACATTAAGTGGTAAAATTACTGCTTCAAAAAGTAACGAAAGTCTTATTGGAGTTACCATATATATAGAGTCTTTAGAAAAAGGAGCTGTAACTAATGAGTACGGATATTATTCTTTAACTGTTCCTAAAGGTATTTATAAAATTAGTTATGATTTTATAGGTTACACTTCCATATCTGAATCTATAGATTTAAATACTGATGTTAACAAGAATGTAGCTTTAAATGAAAGTTCCGAAAACTTAAATGAAGTTATTGTTGAGGCCTCTTCTACCAAACAAATAAATGTAAAAAATACCGAGATAAGTGTTAACAAACTTTCTATCAACACCATTAAAGATTTACCTGCGGTTTTAGGAGAAGTTGATATTATTAAATCGTTATTACAGTTACCAGGTGTTACCAATGCTGGTGAGGGTTCTTCTGGTTTTAATGTACGTGGTGGTGCTACAGATCAAAATTTAATATTATTAGATGAAGTTACTTTGTTTAGTTCTTCGCACTTATTTGGGTTATTTTCTATTTTTAATCCAGATGCTGTAAAAGAATTAAAACTATATAAAGGTGGTATACCTAGTAGGTATGGTGGGCGTATTTCATCGGTACTAGATATTTACCAAAAAGATGGTAATTATAAAGAGTTTCATGCTACTGGAGGTATTGGTCTACTATCCAGTAGGTTACTTGTAGAAGGTCCTATAAAAAAAGATAAAACTTCATTTTTAGCAGGTGGTAGAGCAACCTATGCCCATTTATTTTTTCCTTTATTAAGCTTAGATAATACAGCATTGTTTTATGACCTTAATTTAAAAATAAATCACATTATTAATAATAACAACAGTTTATACCTTTCAGCATATGCTGGTAATGATGTGTTAGAATTTGATGACTTCTTTTTAAATTCATACGGTAACAAATTTGTAAACTTACGTTGGAATCATATTTTTAATAATAAATTGTTTGCAAATGCCTCTGCTATATATTCAAACTATAACTACAATTTAAAACTAGATTTTGTTGGTTTTGAATGGAATTCAGGTATTGACAATTATAATCTTAAATACGGTTTGGTTCATTATATAAATGACAAATTAAAACTTAGGTATGGTACAAATCAATTATACTATGTATTTAACCCCGGAAAAATTGAACCTATAATAGAAGGTCAAAATTTTAATACCGAGCAATTAACTAAAAAATTTGCTATAGAAAGTGCTTATTACCTAGAAAGCGAATTAGAAGTTAGTCCTAAATTAAACGTTAATGTAGGTTTCCGCATTAGTTCTTTTTATAGATTAGGTCAAGATAATATTAGTATATATGAAAATGATGAACCTGTTGGTTTTGACGAAGAGTTAGGTATTTATTTTGAAAACGAAGAAATAGGAAATTTCTCGGCTTCAAGGAGCAAATCTATTAGTGACTTTTTTAATTTTGAACCAAGAATAAATGCTACATATCAATTAAATGAAACTAGTTCTTTAAAATCAAGCTATCAAAGAACATCGCAATACATACATTTAATTTCTAATACAACATCGCCTACTCCGCTTGATATATGGGCTCCTAGTGGACCTTTTATAAAACCTCAATTAAGTAATCAATGGGCTGCAGGATATTTTAAAGAGTTTAATAATGCTGCTTATAGTTTTTCTTTTGAAACTTATTTTAAAGAAACTGAAAACAGGTTAAACTTTATAGATGGAGCCGATATTATTGCTAATGAAAATATTGAACGTGTATTATTAAATGGAGAAAGCCGTTCTTATGGAGCAGAGTTTTTATTGCAAAAAAACAAAGGCCGTATTAGAGGTTGGATTGCTTATACCTTATCGAAAGCAGAAGAAAGAGTTCCTGGGCGTAATGCAAACGAACCTGGTATTAATAATGGAGAATGGTTTAATAGTAACTTTGATAAAACACATGACCTATCTATTAATACTAGCTATAAAATAAACAAGAAATGGAAAACTAGTGTTGCTTTCAATTTTCAAACAGGTTTACCAACCACTTTTCCTAACGGACAGTTTAGAGTTTTTAACCAAGTAGTACCACGCTTTTCTTCTAGAAATGCTAATAGACTACCTAGCAATCATCGTTTAGATGTTTCTTTTAATTACACTCCTAACCCTGATAGCACAAAAAAATTAACCGGTGAGTGGGTTATGGGAATTTACAACCTGTATAATCGAAAAAATGTTAATTCTATATCATTCAGTCAAAACACCGATACGTTTGAAAACGAAGCTACACAATTAAGTTTATTTGGTGTATTACCTTATATATCATACAACTTCAAATTCTAAATAAATGAAAAACATAACTATAGCTCTATTATTCTTATTTACAATGGTTAGTTGCGAAGAAGTTGTAACACCTAATTTAGAAATTGGAGATACCAGATTGGTTATTGAAGCTAAAGCTGAACGCGTTTTTTCCCCTTCAGGAGAAACAGAAGACATTGCTGAAGTAATTTTAAGTACAACCAATGGTTTTTTTGATAACTCTATTAATTTTGTTAACAATGCTATTGTAACATTAACCAATCTAGAAACACAAAACACATACAATTTAAGAATAACCCCTAATGAAGGTCATTATATTCTAGAACCTAATCAAAACTTTGTTTTAGAAAACGAAACGGAATACTTACTAAATGTTGATCATGATGGAGAAACATACCAATCAACAGCAAGTTTAAATGTATCAGTCCCTATAGATAATATATTTCAGTTTAGAGAAGATGCTTCTTTTTTCGACCCTGAAGATGTAGCTATTAATGTAACTTTTACCGATTTAGAAGAAGATGGCAGCCATTATATAATCAGTTTTGATAATTATGACTTTATATCTATAGATGATGAATTTATTAGCGATACAAATAGGCAATTTAACTTTGATTATTTTTATGAAAACCCAAAATTCCCAACATCTACAGTATACATATTAGGTTCTGATTCTAGAACAAATACCTATATTGATAATGTTTTAGAAGTTTCTGGAGGTGGTGCCAATGGGCCTTTTAGTACAGTTCCTTTTGAAGTAAGAGGAAACATTCAAAACATAACTACACCTGAAAATAATCCTTTCGGATATTTTAGAGTTAATGAACTATACCAAACACAGATAGATTTAGTACCTAATGAAGAAGCTTTTTCTTTAGAGCAATTGCAACAATTAGAAGCACAAAATTAAATTTATGGATTTTATTAAAGTTACGGAACAAGAGTCTGATTACAAAAGTTTAGAAAAAATGAGCTCCTTAGAGCTTATTACTCATATTAATAATGAAGATAAAAAAGTTGCTTTAGCTGTAGAATCGCAACTGCATCAAATTGAAGCTGTAATTGAAAAATCTGTACAATTATTATCTAATGGCGGACGCATATTTTATATGGGAGCAGGTACTAGTGGACGTTTAGGTGTTGTTGATGCTAGTGAATGCCCTCCTACTTTTGGCGTTTCTCATGATCTTGTGCAAGGAATAATAGCTGGTGGTGATACTGCCATTAGAAAGGCTGTTGAAAATGCTGAAGATGCTACTAAACAAGGTTGGATTGATTTACAAGAAAAAAAAATATCTGAAAAAGATATTGTCATTGGTATAGCTGCTTCTGGTACTACTCCATATGTTATTAATGCTTTAAAAAAATGCAATAAACAAAATATTGCTACAGCATGTATAACTTGTAATGTAAATAGTCCACTTGCCGTGGAAGCAAAATTACCTATCGAAATTACTGTTGGACCTGAGTTTGTTACAGGTAGTTCAAGAATGAAAGCTGGTACTGCTCAAAAAATGGCCTTAAACATGATATCTACTGCAACTATGGTACGCTTAGGTAAAGTAAAAGGAAATCGTATGGTAGATATGCAGTTAAGTAACGACAAACTAGTAGAAAGAGCCATACTTATGTTAATGGATACCGTATCCATTTCCCGTGAAAACGCCACTGAATTAATTACTAAATTTGGAAACGTAAGAAAAGCTGCTAATTATTTTTTAGATAATGGAGGAACAAAAAAGAACTAATAAAGAACTTTTAGCCAAAGGAGTAAAAACACTAGCTATGTCATTAGGTGCTATTGCAGCTGGTCCTATAGTAGTATACAACTCATTTATGAATCAAAATCATCCTTTGTATTTAGTTATATTAACTATTGGTATACTTATTATGTTATTAGCTATGTTCTTATTATTTAAAGGAATAAATATTATTCTAAAAAGCTTTTTTGATTAAATACCTTTTCTTTGAACTATTGGTGTAGTTGGATTATAACCAAAACCAGCTATACTATGCTCCACATTTAAAGCATATAACATATAACCTATTGTTGCATAATGATGAACAGCATGACTATTTGCATGTGCTAAAATACTCTCTAAAGTATAACTAACGGTTACATTACCTTGACCTAAGTTATCAGTAACATGCACTAAGTAATCTGTATTAATATCTGCAAAATCAATTAAAATTTTCTGTATCTCAGCTATTCTAATTAATGCTGCTTCTTTATTTGTAGAAATAATTTCTTCTCTTTTTCTACTTGTTAAGTCAATTTTATTTTCATCAAGACCATCAATAATACAATTAAAAAAGTCTAATATATGTCTTGAATGAGAACCAATACTCGAATAATATGGACCAACGCTAACATCTAAATACGTTTTCGTGTCTAATACATTAATTAATAATGCTAATTGTTGTAGGTTGTTATTGATTGCTTGTATTACTTCTACTCTCATTTTTTAAAGATACTATTTTTAATTTTTATCAAAAAAATTACTACTTCTTATTTTCTTAAAATTTAACATTTGTTAACACAATAAAAACACAGATTAAATGCATTATTAATCGCTTATTGACTATAATTATATATATTTGCTTAACACAAAACCTTTTTTATACGATGAAAATCATATTGTATTTTACTTTAAGTTTTATTGGGTCTATATCACTATATGCTCAAGCAAGTTGCGAAAAAGCTTTTAGTGCAGCTAATTATAGTGTTGCACACACTACTAATGCATACAATTCAAATAATAACGATCACGTACAAGAATGGTCGTTTAAGGCTATTGAAACTTTCAGGGAAGTAGAAGAAATTACACAAAATTGTGGTTGTGAAGATGTTGCTAATTTAGCTTGGGAAGGTTACGTTGCTGCAGAAAAAGCACAAGAACAAAACACATGGGAAAGAAGTCGTTTTTACGCAAAAAGAGCTAATCAAAAAGCTAAGTTAATGATGGATGCTTTAGCTGAATGTACAAATGTTGATGTATCTAAAATTGAAAACGCCGATTTTGATAATGACGCTTATGCTAGTAGTGATGAAAACCTTAATAATTACTATTCAAACGAAGACTTAGAAGATCAAAAAGCAGAACTAGTAGCGCAACAAAAAATTTTAGAAGAAAGACAAGCTGAATTAGCTAAAGAATTAGAAAAAAAGAAAAATGAAGCCAAAGCCTTAAAGATTGCTAGGGATAATGAAATTTTAAAACAAAAAGCTGTTAAAACCAATGCTGAATTGGCTTTATCTCAAATAAATAATGGTTTTCAAAATCTAGCAAATGCCTTAGGTTGTAAACAAGCATATGATTTAGCTAAATCTTCATATGAGTACACCCAAGAACAAATTAACAATAGTAATTTAGATGAAACTAAACTTCATTATACTTTAAAGTTGAATGAAATAGCTGAAAAAGCCATGTTGAATTTTTCTGATTGTGCTAGTGGGTTTTAATAATCAGTTTCTCTCTTTTTTAAATGTGTATATAATATTTAATATATTTCGCCCCAAAAGAAATAATTAACTTAACCTATTTATATTCACATTATATTCCCAAATATTGTTTTTTAACATTATTTGGGAATTTTTTATTAGTCATATATTAAAAGAAAAAAGAGACTTAGTTTTAACTAAGTCTCTTTTCAATATTATCTTCTTATTTTACTTAAAGTTTTAAACTTTATCTAGCTTAGCTTTAATAGCATCTAAACCAATATTATTAATACTTCCAATGTGGGTGTGTTTAGTATCTTTAATTGGCTTATAATTTCCGTTTTCAATATCTAAACCTATTTTAACGTAAGCATCTCTAAATGTCATTCCTTCTTGTACTAATTCATTTAAAGTGTCTACACTAAATAAATAATCGTACTTATCATCATCAAGAATATTTTTGTTGACTTCTACATTCTTAAGTGCATAAATAGCCAACTCTAAAGAGGCTTTTAAGTCTTGCATAGCTGGTACTAAACCTTCTTTTAATAATTGTAAATCTCTGTGGTAACCACTTGGTAAGTTATTTGTTAATAAACTTAACTCGTAAGGTAATGCCTGAATTCGATTACATTTCCCTCTGATCAATTCAAAAACATCTGGATTCTTTTTGTGTGGCATAATACTAGAACCTGTAGTAAACTCACTAGGTATACTCATGAATCCAAAGTTCTGACTCATGTATAAACACACATCCATAGCCAATTTAGACAATGTTCCTGCAACAGTACTCATAGCAAAAGCAGTCGATTTTTCAGACTTACCTCTACTCATTTGAGCAGCAATCACATTATATTTTAAAGTTGAAAACTCCAACTGTTCCGTAGTAAATTCTCTATCAATAGGAAAAGAACTTCCGTAACCAGCAGCACTACCTAAAGGGTTTTGATCAACTACTTTAAAAGCAGCATCTACAAAATATAAATCATCTACAAAACTTTCTGCATAAGCAGAAAACCATAAACCAAATGAACTTGGCATAGCAATTTGTAAATGTGTATACCCTGGTAATAAAACCTCTTTATACTTATCGGCAGCCGATAATAAAACCTCTCCTAATTCTTTTACACTTGCTTTAATATCCGAAAGTTCATCTTTCAAATACAAATGCATAGCTGTTAAAACTTGGTCATTACGTGAACGAGCAGTATGAATACGCTTACCGGCATCCCCTATTCTTTGCGTTAATTCAAATTCTATTTTAGAATGCACATCTTCAAACTCATTGCCAATAGTAAAAGTTCCTGCTTCAATTTCTTGAGCCAGTTCATTTAATCCTTTTTCAATACCAACAATATCTTCATCAGAAAGAAAACCCACTTTATGTAACATTTTCCCATGCGCTAATGTAGCTTTCACATCATATTTAGCAATTACTAAATCTAACACTCTATCATTTCCTACAGTAAAAAAATCAATTTTTTGATCTGTTGGTAATCCTTTACTCCAAAGTTTCATACTTCTTTTTTACTATTAAGGTGTTAGTATTTAATACTGAGACTTCACTAACACAATTCTATATTAACTAGATACTTTATACCGAATACTCAATACTATAATCTATACTATTTTTTCTAATAACTCAATATAAGTCTTTATTCCTTCTTCAATTTCGTTTACATAAATAAACTCATCTGCTGAATGCGAACGTGTACTATCTCCTGGTCCCATTTTTAAGGACTGACAATCTAAGTTTGTTTGATCAGAAAGTGTTGGTGATCCGTACGTTTTCTTACCCATAGCAATACCTGCTTTTACGACTGCATGCTCTGGAGAAATTGAAGAACTATTTAAACGGAATGAACGTGGAGTAATCTCTACTTTATCCGAACCTATAGCTTCATTTATAATTTCAAAAACTTCCTTGTTTTTATATCTATCCGTTACACGAATATCTACTACTAAACTCAATTCGGCAGGTACCACATTATGTTGTGAACCACCATTAATTTGAGTTACAGTCATTTTTACTTTTCCTAACTGCTCTGAAATTTTAGGAAACTCAAAAGTTTTAAACCATTCTAATATAGGTAGTAAATTAAAAATAGCTTGATCATCATATCTATGCGCTGCATGACCTGATGTTCCTTTTACCTTTATATCCAGAACCATTAGTCCTTTTTCAGCAATAGCTAAATCTAATAATGTTGGTTCACCAACTAAGGCAAATTCAACATTTTTAAATTGATCAACGATACTTTTTATTCCGTTTAAACCAGAAATTTCTTCTTCTGCCGTAGGCGCAATTATAAAGTTGTAAGCTAAATTTTCATTTTCATAGAAATATAAAAAAGTGGTCATTAACGATACCAAGCAACCTCCTGCATCATTACTTCCTAACCCATATAATTTACCATCTTCTATTGAAGCATCGAAAGGGTCACGTGTATAATTTTTGTTAGGCTTAACTGTATCGTGATGCGAGTTTAAAAGAATTGTTGGCTTTGACTTGTCGAAATATTTATTGTAAGCCCAAATATTATTCCCTTGCCTTTCAAAAGGAATATTCTTTGAATTAAACCACTCCTCTAAAATTAATGCCGTTGGCTCCTCTTCTTTCGAAAAAGATTGCGTAACAATTAATTTTTGAAGCAACTCTATGGCCTCTGTAGTTAATTTTTCTAACATCAATTATAAAGTTAAAGTAGTATGTAAAACGTCTTGATCATTCACATAACTAGCATTTGCAATATGTACTTCGGCAACACCTTTATTAAGTGCATCAAAACAGTTTTCCATTTTAGGCAACATTCCATCTGCTATTATTCCTTCCGCTTTAAGCGAAGTATACTTTTCGGTATTAATTTGCTCAATAACAGAATCCTTATCATTAATATCTGTAAGTACCCCTTTTAGTTCAAAACAATAGTATAATGAAACATCATAATAAGCACTCATAGCTACTGCTAGTTGCGAAGCTATAGTATCTGCATTTGTATTGAATAATTGCCCTTGTTCATCATGTGTTATGGCACAAAAAACAGGTGTTAATGCATTTGCTAAAAATTGATGTATACGGTCATAGTTAACATCGACAACATCACCAACAAAACCATAATCTATATCTTTTACCGGTCGTTTTACTGCCTGAATTAAATTAGCGTCTGCTCCTGTTAATCCTAAAGCATTACAAGTTCCACTAGCCTGTAAAGCTGCTACTATATTTTTATTGATTAATCCGGCATATAGCTGCACTACTATATCTAAATTTTCTTTAGATGTAATACGACGGCCATTAATCATTTTTGTTTCTACTCCTAACTTTTCTGCTATTCGAGTAGCTATTTTTCCACCTCCGTGGATTAATATTTTTGGCTGATCTATAGCTGCAAAATCTTTTAAAAAACTTGACAATGCTTCATCATTATCAACTATGTTTCCTCCTATTTTTGCTACAAGTAATTTTTCCATTTTTTCCGTTATCCGTTCTTGGTTCTAAAAACAACCTTTTCTATATTTTTTTAATTACTGCTAACAATTTAATATATAAATTCAGAGCTATGTTTTATATACATTGTTACCTGCAAAAAAAATATATAAATAGAATATTATATATTTTCTAATATTTTTTTAATTGCAATTTGTGCTGCGTAGGTTCTATTATTGGCTTGTTTAATTACCAATGAATTTTCACTATCAATAACTGCATCATCCACAATTACATTTCTACGAACAGGTAAACAGTGCATAAATTTACCATTATCTGTTAAAGCCATTTTATCCGCTGAAATTCTCCAATTTTCATCTGTATTAACAACCTGACCATAATCTTTATCATTAAAAGGACTCCAATTTTTTACGTAAATAAAATCAGCGTCTTTAAAGGCTTCCTCTTGATTATTTGTAACCGTTGCATTACCTACAAATTTAGAATCTAACTCATACCCTTCAGGGTG
>CAZJGP010000169.1:0-11651 GCA_964545595.1 uncultured Flavobacteriaceae bacterium
AGTTTCAACCCTTATTTTATTTTCAGTGGTGTTTTTAGTAATCTTAAAAAACGCTTTTAATTGGATATATGGGGTAATAGGTATATTCGTATTAGCAGGTTTATTAATGTTAGGAATTAAATTGTACAAACGAATTCGAGATAATAAATCGTAATTTATTCTTTTATAGAAATCATATAAATGCTAAAAAAAACTTTCTCTTTACGTACTCGATTATTTGTTACTATGTTTCTTTTGATTCTAGTAGCTTCGGTAGTAATAGCAAGTGTAACGGCATTTAGATATAAAAAAGAAGCAGAACTATACCATAAGAAACGTTTAGAACGTAAAGAAATGTCTATAAAACAAAATATAGACTATGTTCTTAGGCGTACTACTTACCCTGTAACTACAGAAAATATACCACTTATTTTTAAAGAAAATGATCGTATTTATGAGTTGTCTGAAATTCATAGAATGCCATTAATTGTATATGACTTAAAAGGAGAACTATTAATTAAATCAAACGAATCATTTGTAAGAGATACAGTTAAACAAGGGATTCCCGACTTGGTAATTTCTGAAATGAATAACTCACCAGAAAAACGTTATATAGTAAATTACGAGCGTGGTAGAGAACATTACCAAGCTTCGTACAGTTATTTGACAGATGGTAAGTTTAAGCCCTTAGCAATTTTAAATTTACCCTATTTACAAAACAACGAAATACTTAAGAAGGATATTAGAGCCTTTATAGAAAATTTAATAAAAGTGTATTTTTTTATGCTGCTTTTATGTGTTGGGTTGGCTTATTTTCTATCCAACTATATTACAAGATCGGTAACTTCTATATCCGATAAAATTAATGAAACACGTATTGGAAAGCAAAATAAAAAGATAAAGGCAGATAACGTGTCTAAAGAGATTTCTGTATTGGTAAGCGCATACAATAGTATGATTGATCAGCTTCAGGAAAGCGCAGTTAAATTAGCGGTTAGTGAACGTGAAAATGCTTGGCGCGAAATGGCTAAGCAAGTAGCGCATGAGATCAAAAACCCGTTAACACCAATGCGATTAACAGTACAAAGTTTCGAGCGTCGTTTTAATCCGGAAGATCCAAATATAAAAGAAAAATTATCAGAATATAGTGATACTTTAATTCAGCAAATTGATACGATGAGCTCTATAGCATCAGCGTTTTCTAATTTTGCTAAAATGCCTGCTCGTAAAGATGAGGTTTTAAATGTTAACGAAGTTGTAGATTCTACTTTAGATATTTTTACAGAAAAAGGAATAACATTTGAGCCGGCAAACGAGAATTTACAAGTTAACTTTGATAGAACTCAATTAATACGAGTTGTTACTAATTTAGTTAAGAATGCATTGCAGTCTATACCTGAAGATAGAGAGCCAAATATTGATATTGTTGTTAAGAAAGAAAATGATAATGTAATATTTATTGTTAAGGATAATGGTTGTGGTATTAATGTAGAAAATAAACAACGCATTTTTGAGCCTAATTTTACTACAAAATCTAGTGGTATGGGCTTAGGTTTAGCTATGGTTAAAAGCATGATTGAAACTTATTCAGGAAATATTGACTTTAGTTCAAAAGTTAATGTAGGAACTAAATTTGTTGTTAGTATACCTATGCATAAGTAGAAGTTAAATATTGGTTGTTAATAGTTGAATTGTTTAATAAAATAAATTAGAATTAAAGATTATGGAGTTTTCAAATATAATTTATAAACAAGAAAATTCAATTGCTACAATAATAGTTAATCGTTCTCGAAATTTAAATGCTTTAAATGAACTAACGATTAAAGAATTACATACAGTATTAGAAGATGCTAATTATAACAGAAGTATTAGGGTAATTATAATTACAGGATCTGGAGAAAAAGCTTTTGTTGCAGGAGCTGATATAAAAGAGTTTGTTAAGTTTAACCAAGTACAAGGGACTCAACTTGCAGAAAAGGGGCATCAATTACTTTTTGATTTTATTGAAAACCTAGAAACTCCTGTAATTGCTGCTGTAAATGGTTTTGCCTTAGGAGGAGGGTTAGAGTTAGCTATGAGTACTCATATTCGTATTGCAAGTGATAATGCACGTTTTGGTTTGCCAGAAGTTTCTTTAGGAATAATACCTGGTTACGGAGGAACACAACGATTACCACAATTAGTTGGTAAGGGTAGAGCTTATGAAATGATTTTAACAGGAGATATGATTTCTGCTAAAAAAGCATTAGAATATGGATTGGTAAATAATGTTGTGAGCCAAGAATTTTTATTAGAAACAGCTATAGAATTAGCGAATAAAATAATTAAAAACGCTCCTTCAGCAATTAGTGCTGCAATAACTGCTATAAATGCAGGGTTCGATGTTAATCAAAATGGTTTTGAAATAGAAAAACAAGTTTTTGGAAACTGTTTTGGAACAGCAGATTTTAAAGAAGGTACTGAGGCTTTCTTAAAAAAGAGAAAGCCTGAATTTTAATTAATATTTACAAAACTCTTTTTGTAAACTTAAAAGCTTTATTCCAGTAATTAGTACTTAGCTTACTTTCAATAACACCTTTAGAGCTTGTAGAGTGTACAAAATAGATATTGTTACCAATTACTTTAGTAACTAATCCTACATGATTAATACTGCGTCCGGTTTTACTGGTTTTAAAGAAAAGTAAATCTCCTTTTTTTGTATTTGCCCTCTTTATAGGTTTTCCTTGTTTAGACATTTCAAATGATGTACGTTGAAGCGAAATTCCATTATTGTTAAAAGCAGTGTAAATTAAACCAGAGCAATCCATTCCTTTTTTAGTTGTACCACCATAACGGTATCGTGTGCCTATGTAACTTTTAGCATTGCTAACAATATTGTTGGTTTTGTTATTAGAACTAACAGAAGTGTTATGTGCTTTTTGGCTAGTTGTTTTTTTAAAACTTCCACAAGAAGTGAGTAAAAATAAACTGATTATAAAAAAGTAAATTACTTTCATATGCTTAATTTTTGTTAGTTAAAGAGTCTATAATAATATCAGCTGTATTTTTGCTAGCTCCAGTTCCACCTAGTTTTTGTTCTAAATCAAAATACTCTAACAATATTTTTTTTCTGCTTTCTCCAGAGCTAATTTTGTCAAATTCTTTTTTTAATTTATTAATATTAAAATCGGCTTGTATTAGTTCAGTAACAATAGGTTTATCCATTATTAAATTAACTAACGAAATATATTTTAATTTAATAATTCTCTTCGCAATAGCGTAAGAAATACTATTTGCTTTATAGCATACAACTTGGGGTATTTTAAATAAAGCAGTTTCGAGCGTAGCTGTACCAGATGTTACCATTGCAGAATGCGCTAAACTTAAAATGTCATAAGTTCTATTACTTATTAGTTTTACGTTGTTAGCTTTTATCATAGACTCATAAAATGAAGCCTCTTGGCTAGGAGCACCGGCAATAACAAACTGATAATTTTTATATTGCTCGGGTAATTGTAGCATAGTATCAAGCATTTTAGTAATTTCTTGCTTTCTGCTACCTGGTAGTAGTGCTACAATAGGCCTTTCGTCTAAGTTGAACTCTTTTCTAAAAGCGATGTTGTCGGTTTTAGGGTGTTGAGCAATTGCATCAATTAAAGGGTGTCCAACAAAATTAACAGGAAAATTATGTTTCTTTTCATAGAAATCTTTTTCAAAAGGAAGTATCACGTGCATGTGATCAACATCTCTTTTAATGTCTTTAATTCTATTTTCTTTCCAAGCCCAAATTTGTGGCGAAATATAATAATGAGTTTTAATACCTAGTGGTTTTGCCCATTTAGCAATACGCATATTAAAACCAGGATAATCTATAAAAACTAAAGTGTCTGGCTTAAAGTTAAGTATATCTTGTTTGCAAAAGCTAATGTTTTTAAGAATCGTTTTTAGGTTTAATAAAACCTCTATAAATCCCATAAAGGCAAGATCACGATAATGCTTAACTAATGTAGCGCCAGTGGCCTCCATAAGATCGCCACCCCAACAGCGTATTTCTGCAGAAGCATCCTTTTTTTTAATTTCTTTTATCAAATTAGCAGCATGTAAATCGCCAGAGGCTTCGCCTGCTATAATGTAATATTTCATGTATTAACTTAGTTTTTGATAAATGATAAAAAAGGCTACAAATAAAGTAGCAATTATTACTCCGCGAGCTTGATAGTTTTTGTTTTGCTTTAAAAATAAAAACAAAGAGCCTAAATTAATTAGAGAACCAGCAGCTAAAATAGCACCTAATAAACCTTGTTGCCAAGCATTTTTTATAGTGTTTTCAATGCCAGTGTCCGAGAAAAATAAAATCCATAATACAGAACCTAAGATGGTTCCAAGTATACCAATTATAATTCCGGTAAAAACTTGTTTTATTGTTATTGAATTAGTCATTTAAATTCCATGAATTTAGTTCTTGAATATAATGATGCGCTGTCAAATCGAATTGAGTGGGTACAACGGATATGTAACCTTGTTCTAAAGCCCATTCGTCAGAATCTTGACCTTTGTCTTCATTAACAAATTTACCTGTAAGCCAGTAGTATTCTCGCCCTAATGGACTAGTACGTTTATCAAATTCTTCTTCCCAATGTGCATTTGCTTGTCTGCACACCTTTATTCCTTTTATTTCTGTTTCAGAAAGTTTCGGGAAGTTTACATTAAGAACAACACCCCTAGGTAAACCATTGTTAAGTACCTGATTGGTTATTGATTTTATAAACTTTTTGCAAGGTTCAAAATCGGCATTAGCACTATAATCTAATAAAGAAAAACCTATTGCAGGTATACCTTCGATACCAGCTTCTACGGCAGCACTCATGGTACCTGAATATATAACGTTTATAGAGGCGTTAGATCCGTGGTTAATACCACTTACGCATAAATCGGGTTTACGTTTTAAAATTTCATGAGTAGCCATTTTTACACAATCAACAGGGGTTCCGGAACAACTGTATTCTTTTTGTGGGGCTAAGGCATCAATAGTAACTTCATCACAATACAACGTTTCGCTAATAGTAATAGCATGTCCTTTTGCACTTTGAGGGCTGTCGGGAGCAACTACAATTACATCGCCAATTTCGTTCATAACTGATATTAAGGTACGTATACCTTTTGCGGTAATACCATCGTCATTTGTAACTAAAATTAAAGGTCTTTTGTTGCTCATTTTTTGTAATGTTTGTGGTAAAAATACGTATTTTAAAACAAGTAATATTTATCTATTTATAAGTACTTCTGTTAAAAAAATAAGGTTAAATGTTATAGTTATTAAAAATGGAATGTATTTTGAATGAATATTACTAGCCAATACACATTAAAGCATTATATTGGTTATCTAAACTGTTGGTAAAATAAAAAGTATTGATGAAAAAAAGCTTATTAATAGTATTGTTAGGAGTAATGGCAGGTGTGGTTTCTTGTAGTTTTACTTCGAAAGTAGAAGCAAATCCGGATCGTAATAAATTATTGATCGATCTAATATCATTTGTATTGGAAAAAGCACATTATGATGCTCGAGAAATTAACGATGATTTTTCTGAAGAAGTTTTTAACCAGTATATTAAATCTTTAGATCCTCAAAAAAGATATTTTTATAAAGAAGATATCGAAGAATTTAATCAATATAAAGATCTAATAGATGATCAAATTAAAAATAAAGATTTATCATTTTTTGAGCTTACTAACAATCGTATGCAACAGCGTATTAATGAGACAAAAAATTTATATAAAAACTTATTAAAGAAGCCTTTTAATTTTGAAAAGAAAGATTCTATAGATACAGATTATGAAGTTTTATCTTATGTGTCTTCTAAAAAGCAAATGCGTAATAGATGGTACAAAAGATTAAAATTTAGTACTCTAGGAACGTACTATGATAAAATTGAAGAACAGAATCAGAATTTAGAAAATGATCCTAAAACGGAAATTTTAACAAAAAAAGAACTTGAGGCAGAATCAAGAGAGATTACAAGAACTTCAATTAATGAGTATTTTGATTTTACTGACGATTTAGATGTTAAAGATTGGTTTTCATTATATATTAATTCAATAGTAGAAACATTTGACCCTCATACCTATTATTTTGCACCTCAAGACAAAGATCGTTTTGATATTTCTATGTCAGGTAAATTAGAAGGTATAGGTGCTCGTCTTCAAAAGAAAAATGATAATATAAAAATTGTAGAAGTAATATCAGGAGGTCCTGCATGGAGAGGAGAAGAAGTTGAAGTAGGTGATGTTATCTTAAAGGTTAAACAAGAAGAAGAACAAGAGCCTGTAAGCATTGTTGGTATGCGTTTAGATGATGCTGTAAGTTTAATAAAAGGACCAAAAGGTACTAAAGTAAGTTTAACAATTCGTCGAGTAGATGGTTCTATTGAAATTATAGATATTATTCGAGATGTAGTAGAGCTTGAAGAAACGTATGCAAAATCATCATTAATTAATGATGAAGGAAAAACATATGGTTTAATTAATCTTCCGAAATTCTATTTTAATCTTGATGATTATAAGGAGCGCAATGCTGCTATTGATGTTGAAAAAGAAATTGTTCGTTTAAAAGAAAAAAATATTAATGGTTTAGTTATAGATCTACGTAATAATGGTGGAGGTTCTCTTAAAACTGTAGTTGAAATAGCAGGTTTGTTTATTAAAAAAGGACCAGTAGTTCAAGTAAAAGCCAAAGAAAGCGATGCCGATGTTTTAAAAGATACTGATTCTAGTATAGCTTGGGATGGACCATTAGTAATTATGGTTAATGAATTGTCAGCATCAGCTTCAGAAATTTTAGCGGCAGCAATGCAAGATTACCAAAGAGCAATTATTATAGGAAGTAAGCAGACTTATGGTAAAGGTACTGTTCAAAATGTTATGGACTTAAACCGATGGTTGCGTAGCAATGAAGTTGGAGATTTAGGAGCTTTAAAAATTACAACATCAAAATTCTATAGAGTTAATGGTGGATCAACACAATTAGAAGGTGTTAAAAGTGATATTGTTGTTCCGGATAGATATAGTTATATTGATATAGGTGAAAAGGATCAAGAAAATCCATTAAAGTGGGATAAAATTGAGCCTGCGGATTATAAGTTATGGGGGAAATTAGCAGATTATAAATCAATAATTAAGCGTAGCCAGCAAAGAATAAAGGGAAATCCTCAAATACAATTAATAGAGGATAACGCTAAGTGGGTATCACAGCGTAGAGACGAAAACAAGTTTCCTTTGAGTTACCAAAACTATAAACAAGAAATAGACAATAATGAGTCTAAAATCAAATTTTTTGAAAAGATTGAAGATTACGAATCTGATTTGAAATTTGGGTCTTTGCCATATGAGATAAAGCAAATAGAAAAAGATACCGTGCTTGGTGAAAAACGTAAAAGATGGCATAAAAATTTAATGCACGATGTTTATGTGGAAGAAGCAGTTAATGTATTGGCTGATATCAATACCGTACAAGCAGGTGTTGAATTAGGTGCATTAGATATAGAGAATAATTAAATGCGAGTTATTTCTAACTCTTTAACAGGTTTAGCGCTTCAAAAATTTTTTAAAAGTTTTTGGAGCGTTTGTAGTTTGGTAATAATTTGTGTGAGTGGAATAGTTGCTATTTTCTCTTACATATTTGCTCCGGATAATAGTGAATATGCTAATCAAATGCATGTTTCTATTCACTCAAAATCTCCAGGATTTACTGCTTCTATTCTAGAGGTGCCTTCTGCAACAAATAATAGCCAATCTACATTTAACAAATGGTTTTATGGAGATAAAAACTCTCCTTCAGAATACCCGTTTTCCGAATTAGAATTTACAGATACACATATTTTAGTTTTTCCTTTTTTAGAAACCAATGAACCTAAAGGAATGCCTAAGAAAATTGCATTATCTAATTATAAAAATGGCATTACTCCTCAGCAAGTAAAAGAACACTATACTTCCGAAAGAAAGTTTTTATTAGGTACAGATCGTTACGGTAGAGATTTGTTGAGTAGATTATTAGTTGGGACAAGAATATCTTTTACAATAGGTTTTGTTGCCGTTTTCATTTCGTTATTAATAGGTGTTTTTTTAGGAACAGTTGCAGGTTATTTTGGAGGTAAAATAGATGCAGTAATTATGTGGTTAGTAAATGTAGTGTGGTCTATACCAACTCTATTACTAGTAATTGCTATAACAATTGCTTTAGGAAAAGGTTTGTGGCAAGTATACATAGCGGTTGGTTTAACCATGTGGGTTGAGGTTGCTAGGGTTATTAGAGGCCAAGTAATCAGTGTAAAGGAACAGCCATATGTAACGGCTTCCGTTACTCTAGGATATTCTCATTTCAGAACTTTATGGTATCACGTTTTACCTAATAGTATTGCACCGGTTATTGTTATTTGTGCAGCTAATTTTGCTTCAGCAATTTTAATAGAAAGCGGATTGAGTTTTTTAGGAATAGGAGCACAGCCTCCTATACCAAGTTGGGGTTCAATTATTAAAGATCATTATTCTTATATTATTATAGGTAAAGCCTATTTAGCTATAGTACCAGGTTTGGCAATTATGTTTTTGGTAACGGCCTTTATGCTTTTGGGTAATGGAATAAGAGATGCTATTGATGTTAAAAGTACATAAATGAGAAAATTTACATATCCAATTTTAGTAGCATTAGTTACTGCAGGTTTTTACATCTGGGAAAATTATTTAGATAAAAAAGAACATTCTGAGTTTGTAGAGGAAACAAAATCTAATGGTTCTAGTAGTGATTTTGATTATTTACCAACATCTACAACCGATCAAGTAGTAGAGCATGCCTATTACTCGCTTTCTTATTCTGAAAAACATGAACAGCCAGAATGGGTGGCTTATGAATTGAAGAAAGAACACACTGCTTATAATGATTTTAAACGACCATACTTTGAGGTAGACCCGTTAGTGAAAGGAAATTCCGCTAGTTGGAGAAATTATAAAAATTCAGGCTATGATAGGGGGCATATGTGCCCTGCTGCAGATAGAAAATTTAATAAAAAGGCACACGACGAAACTTTTTTAACTTCAAATATTTCGCCGCAAAAACATAAATTCAACGCTGGTATTTGGAACGATTTGGAACAAAAAGTACGGTATTGGGTTAAGAAGGAAAATAGATTGTTTGTAGTAACAGGGCCTGTTTTTGGGAATTCAACAAAAACTATTGGATCTGAAGGAGTTACAGTGCCAGAAAAGTTTTTTAAAATAGTATTGGATTACGATGCTGGAAACTCTAAAATGATTGGTTTTGTAATACCACATAACACTTCATCTCGAAACCTTAAAGAGTTTGTTATTCCGGTTGATAAAATTGAAAGTTTATTAGATATTGATTTTTTTGCAGCATTGCCAGATGATCTTGAAAATAAATTGGAAGGTAGTAAAGGAAAAGGCTGGAAGTTCTAACTTTTAAGCTTTCTTTAAATACTAAAAAGTTGCTTATTGAGTTTAACTATTCTAAACACGAATTGTTATGAAATTAAGGGGCTTTTATATAATGCTTATTGCATTATTTTTTTCTAGAATAGTAAGTGCACAAGATACTCAGCAAAACAACTATGCTGAAGATTTTGAATTGGGAATAATAGGAGGTATTGGATTTAGTAATGTTGTTGGGGCAGATGTAGGTGGGAATGGTCTTCGATTAGGAATACACTTGGGAGCCTTTGCGGAAATTGAAATTGATTCAGAATTTGGTTTTAGGCCAGAGGTGCATATAATTTCTGTAAAAGGGACTTCTTCTGGTGGTTTTCGATCTCTATATTTTGATTTTCCATTAATGGGTACTTATGATATTGATGATCAAATTTCATTACTTGCAGGTTTTCAACCTTCTTTTTTATTACATGCAAGGACACAAAACGAAGGAGCGATTACACAGTTAATTAGAACTATTGATTTTGGAGTTGTTGTTGGTGGCTGGTATAAACTTGATGATGTTTGGTCATTGGGAGCAAGATTTTCGCATAGTATCTTAAGGGTAGGAGCCGATGGTAATGAAAGAACTTTTAACGCTAACTTTCAACTTTCGGTAGGTTATCAAATTTTCTAAGCCATCCTTTGTGAATCTAGCTTCAAGAATATAAAAAGCAATAAGGTAAATCCCCAGAGTCCGGAACCTCCGTAACTGAAAAAAGGTAAGGGAATACCAATGGTTGGCAGAAGCCCTATTACCATTCCTATATTTATTATAAAGTGAATAAATAGTATTGCAGCAACAGAGTATCCATATACTCTGCTAAATTTATTTTTCTGTCTTTCAGCTAAGAATATTATTCTAATGATGAGTGTAATGAATAGAATAATTACAAAAAGGCAACCAATAAATCCCCATTCTTCACCAACAGTACTAAAAATATAATCTGTATGCTGTTCAGGAACGAATCCCCCTTTTGTTTGTGTACCTTCTTTCCACCCTTTTCCTAACCAGCCACCACTCCCAATAGCAATTTCACTTTGATTAGTGTTGTAACCTATTCCTTGTGTATCTACTTCTTTACCTAAAACGATATTGAATCGATCTCGGTGTCTCTGTTCAAAAATGTTATTAAAAACATAGTTTACGGAAAGGCTAAACAATGTGATAACACAAAAAAATCCTAGAGCATAGGGTATTATTTTTTTCTTATTTGTTGCAAAAATTATGTACAAAAACATTATGAAAAAAGCACCAATTATAATGGAGAAAGAGCCCAGTAATAGGGTTAGTACGAAAATAATAATAGCAGAAAAACCAATGTAAAAATAAATACTAGTAATCCCTTCTCTGTACAAAGGGAAAAGAAATGCTAAATAAACTAATGCACTTCCGGGGTCTGGTTGTGGTACAATTATCAATGCAGGCAAAAAAATGATTATAAATGCATTTAGCTGGTGTTTCCATAATTTGATATTGGTTTGCATATCGCTAAGGTACTTAGCGAGTGCCAGCGCAGTTGCGGCTTTTGCGAACTCAGAAGGCTGTATTCTTATAGGGCCCAATGCGTACCACGATGTAGCACCAGATATTGTTTTTCCAAAGAGAAACAAACCTATTAATGAAAACAATGAAATCAAGTAGATTAAACTGGAAAATCGTTCAAAAAATTTAGCTTCTGTGGATAATATAAAAACAATAAATAAGAAGCTTAACCCAATCCATAAGGCTTGTTTTCCATACGGCTCAGTCATACTGAATATAGAAGTTGCGTTATCATTAAATGAAGCAGAAAATATATTAAGCCATCCAAATAACACTAACGCTATAAAAACAAAAATGGATAACCAGTCAATATTTCCAATATTCGATTTAGCCATTTTTTATTGGTTAATTTTAAAAGGTTCGCCACTATATGGTTTAGCATATTCTTCTTCTAAACTATGCGAAAGTACCCAACTTTCTAAATGGGTAGCAGTAATTTCCTTTTTAATGTATTTTTCAATCATTAAGCTTGCTATCCTACCTGCATAGCGTGCGCCCCAATATCCATTTTCAACAAAAACTGCTAATGCAATTTTAGGGTTTTCTTTAGGGGCAAAGGCAATGAATATAGAGTGATCCGTAAGTTGGACTCTTTTCCCATCTATCTTAGTATAATTTTCCGAAGTACCTGTTTTTCCGCATATACTTATATCAGGAATCTGTAAAAAAC
>CAZJGP010000170.1:0-23362 GCA_964545595.1 uncultured Flavobacteriaceae bacterium
GTACAACAATTACTTTAATCATGAGTTAAAAATTGGAGACAGCATTAACATACTTTATCACAAAGAAAAACCAACAAACAGTCAAATTAAAAAGCTAGATAATTAATCTATTCTAATATTCAATAGCTCTCTTTTTCATATTTAAAACATAAAACTTTCCTATTTTTGGATTATCCTTTATAATTGTTCTATCACCACCACCCAAAACAGGTATTTTATCAACCCCGTCAAACAGACCCAATCTTGTAGACTTAAGAAAGTAAATCTCTCCTTCTTTAGCATCAATTTCAATATTATTTCTTAATCTAGACACCCTTTTCTGAACATATTTATGTAACTCTCCAGATTTTATTTTGTGACGAAAAAAACTACTTGTTTTAAGATTTATTAATTTTTCATCTTTATAATAAACCACACAAGATGCCCCTGCCCCAAAATACAAGTATGGTCTATAAAAATAAACATAAGAATATCCTTTTTCCGGTTTTTCTATCTCTATATGAAGAGGATTATGAACAACACTTAAATCCGAAACCGATAAATCTTCTAATTCATCTAAACAAACACTTAATTTAGTGTTACTGTTAAAACTAAAATCAACATTCTCCACATTAACATTTGAGAAATCATTTTCTTCAGAAATAGATTCTATTTCTTTAAGCTCTAAAAACTCTTTATTTTCAGTCTTTAATTCTAAATAACCTTTTTTAATTTCATTTATCTTACAAATTATTGTGTCATTTTCTAAAGTTACTATGTAATCAGGGTATTTATCCTGAGAAAAAACATTTAGAATTATTAATAAAAAAACAGAGAAAACAAGTTGTTTAGTCATAAAAAATATTTTAAAAAATCTTATAACTGTCGTTTAGCTCATTAATATCAGCCATTTTTCCTTGCGGATTTATCTGAATACTCTTGATAGCTTCTTTATTTTTTGATAAATAAAACTCATATGTAGGATGTGACCATGCCCAATCTTTTAGAATTGTTGTTTTATCGCCTACAGTTTTTTCTCCTCTCATCATTTGTAAAGGAATATAAAAAGTTTCGCTTGTATTATTACCATAAGTTACCAAAACCTCTACTGGCATTGGCATAAACCCCTTACGCTCTAAGGTAATTTTGGTCTTCTTTTTTTCAGCAACAACATCTTTAATTCCGTAGTCTATAGTATTTGTTGTTTGCGTCCAATCCACTAAATACCAATCCAACTCTAACCCCGAAACACGTTCAGCAATACGTTTGAAGTCATTAGGTCTTGGGTGTTTAAATTTCCATTCTTCAAAATATTCTTTTATAATTTTTTCTAAAACCTCATCACCTACCACATAACCTAATTGATCTAAAAATATAGACCCTTTTGAATATGCTGATATACCATAAGCATAATTATAATGATAACGATCGGCATGTGTCGATTGCGGCTGCTCTACCCCAGAAAGTGCTAGTTTCTTATAGGTATCATAACTTCTTTTATTAGGAAATTCTTTGTTTTTACCCAAAACTTCATCTTCGGCTAATGTTGAAATGTAAGTTGTAAAACCTTCATCCATCCACTCATATTTAGCTTCATTTGTTGCCAATAAATGCTGAAACCAAGCATGAGCCATCTCGTGAGCCGTAACCCCTACCAAACTTTCAAATTTCCTTTTACCTGTTATTAAAGTACACATAGCATACTCCATACCGCCGTCTCCTCCTTGTATAACAGAATATTGAGGGTAAGGATATTTTCCTATATGCTTTTCATAATAACTCAAAAGATCTTTAGTAAGTGGTTGTAATTTTTTCCAGTTTTCTTTTATTTTCGGATCGTTCTTATAAAAGAAATGCAAGTTTTTATTCCCGTCAAGCGGAAGAATATCATGTATATATTCAGGATCTGCTGCCCAAGCAAAATCATGAACATTTTCTGCTACAAAGTGCCAATTTAACTTTTTAGACTTACTAATATCTACCTTTTTATTTGTGTACCCGTGACCAATCTCTTCAGGGTTTTGTAAAATACCTGACCCCCCAATAGTATAACTACTATCTATTAAAATATTTACATCATAAGTTCCCCATACACCATGAAACTCTCGACCTATATAAGGGTCAGCGTGCCAACCTTCCACATCATATTCTGCTAATTTAGGATACCACTGGGTCATAGAAAGCGCTATACCTTCTGCATTATTTCTTCCTGACCTTCTAATTTGCTTAGGAATTTGTGCTTGAAAATTCATTTTAAAAACAACCGTTTGCCCAGGTTGAATTGACTTATTTAGCGTTACTTCTAAAATTGTTCCTGCAACTTCGTAATTAAGAGGCTTATCATCTTGTAATAATAAGTTTACTTTTATGTAACCTATTTCTTTATCGGTTAATCCAAAAATTCGGTCTCCTACGCGCTTATCTGCATCTTTAATTGTTCTTGAACGCACATCCATTTCGCTATTTGGCTGAAAGGCGTTAAAGTACAAATGGTAATAGACCTTGTTTAAAACATCGGGCGAATTATTAACATAAGTTATGCTTTGCTTACCAGTATATGTATTCTTTTTAACATCTACATCTATTTCCATTTTATAATCTGCTTGCTGCTGCCAATAACCTGGTTCTGGTTGTGCCAAAACACTAGTTATCGATAACAAAATAGACAGTTTAAAAAATAGTAAGCGCATAAGTATTCTTTATTTCCCGAAAGGGTATTTATTATTAAATATCAGAAACTCTTAGTTTACGGTTGTTTCTTTTTTCGCTAACAAAATAGCATTGTATAAATTAACCATTTTTCCTGATTTTGATGCAGTAGAAAAAGGAGCTGAACCAGCCTCACCTAAAGATACATTAGTTACTGTGGCATTACCACTATTCATAATAATTTCTTTTGTTTGCTTAGCCGTAAGCGTAGGGAAGTACGAACGTAAAACTGCCGCAACACCTGATACCGCAGGAGCTGCCATTGACGTTCCTTGTAAATATTCATACGTATTTAATGGCGTTGTCGAATAAATTTTAACCCCTGGTGCAAAAACATCTACATTGCTTTTTCCGTAGTTTGAAAAATCAGCGACTAACCTTGACCCATACTCATAATTTAAAGCTCCAATAGTTATAAAGTTATCTGAAATTTCAGGTATTTCACTTGTTTGATCATTCGGATAAACATCACGTTTATCTAGGTCGACAGCATCATTACCTGCTGCATTTACAATTAATACATCTTTACTTTCTGCATATTTAATTGCCTCGCGAACTTTATCTGGGTGTTGAGCAAAAAACTTACCAAAACTAGTATTAATAATTTTTGCCCCATTATCCGCTGCATAACGCAAAGCTAACGCAATATCTTTATCGTATTCATCTCCATCTGGCACAGCACGAACAGCCATAATTTTAACTTTTTCAGCAATACCATTTGTTCCGTATTTATTGTGCCTTTTTGCTCCAATAATACCTGCTACATGTGTTCCATGTTTTGCATCTTCTAGCTTAGGGTCTGGTCCGCCAACTTGGTTATTACCGTATGATGTTATTGAAAAGTCATTTTCATTATCACCTAACACTTTACGTGCATTTAAATCTAAGTTATAATGTGTGTTTTTTCGTTCTTGCAAATAATGCACATACTCTTCAAAACCAGTTATAAAATCCTCAAAAGTTTCTCCTTCTTTCACATTATTATACATACCTAAAATTACTTGCTTATTATTTTGCTCTTCGGTAGTATTAGCAATTAATCCAGAAGCTTCTTTTTGTGTATAGTTTGTTTTTTTTAATTGGTCTGAAGCAAATTTATGTGCTCCTTTTAATTTAATTTCAAATGGTTCGTATTGTGCTAAAGCAGCATTATTTTCTGTAACCTCTTTGTCATACTCTTCTTTAGCTGCCTCGTAGTTTTTAAACATCTTTAATTCTTCTCCTGAAAAATCAGAAGCTAATTTACCTTCAAATTTCGATTTAAAATCTCGAATAATTCTGGTAAACTCTAGATTTTCAGCAACTATATCTCCAAGAAAATTCCATCCATTCACATCGTCTATATAACCATTTCCGTCATCATCAATTCCGTTATTAGGTTTCTCCTCTTTATTAGTCCATATTTTACCCTTTAAATCTTCATGGTTAATGTCTATACCACTATCCACAACTGCCACAACTACTGTTGAAGATTTCATGCCTTTCAACAATTCATCATAAGCACGAGTAACACTCATTCCTGGAATAGTATCTAAAGATAAATCTGCATGATTCCAGTTTTTTAATTCACTTGATGTTATTCTCGATATTTTTAAAGGCAAATTATCTATGTTTTCAGCCTTTGTTGTTAACAACTTAGGGTTGGTAGAAAAACAACTTGTTAAAAGTATAGAAGCACCAAAAACTAATGGTGTTATTTTAAAAATTGACTTCATTTATTATGAATTAAAAATTTGATTGAATGTATATGTTTTATCTAATCGCACACCTTTTTCGGTATGCTTTACTGTAATAATTTCGTTATGCGCATCATGCTCTAAAAACAAATACCAATTATTAGTAGCTGCTGCGTTTAACAATTCTTTTTTTTCTGTAATCGTTTGTAATGGCCTAGTATCATAACCCATTACATAAGGCAATGGAATATGGCCTGCTGTAGGCAACAAATCTGCCATAAAAACGATTGTTTTATTTTGGTATTTCAAGGTTGGTAACATTTGTTTTTCGGTATGACCATCAACAAAATGTATTCCAAAAGGTAAGTTACTATTTATATCTTCATTTTCTACAAACTTTAATTGACCGCTTTGCTCTATTGGCAATAAGTTTTCTTTTAAAAAAGATGCTTTTTCACGCTCATTGGGGTTAATTGCCCAATCCCAATGTTTTTTATTACTCCAATATCTTGCATTAGAAAAAAGTGTTGTTATATTTTCTTTAGTCTTTATTGTTGCTCCACCTACATGATCAAAATGAAGATGTGTTAAAAAAACATCTGTAATATCAGAAACGGAGAATCCTTGTTTTTTAATAGAATCTTCTAAATTAAAATTACCCCAACGATTATAATACCCAAAAAATTTATCTGATTGTTTATTACCCATACCAGCATCTACTAAAATTAGCTGATTACCTTTTTCTATAAGCATACAACGAGAAGCTATATCAATTCTATTTTCACTGTCTGCTGGGTTCGTTCTTTGCCATATTGTTTTAGGTACCACCCCAAACATTGCACCACCATCAAGTTTAAAATTACCTGCCTCTATAGGATAAATTTTCATTAATTATGCTTAAAATACTATTAAGGCTTTAAAATATTACATTCTACTGAATTTTATAAACTTATCTTTTTTTTAATGCAAACTTTTCGAGATATGACAACAAAAACCTAAAAAAAACATATAGATGATAATTTTATACTACTTAGTCTCTTGATGTTTTGTATTTTTATTGAATTAGAAAAAACAGATGTTAGAATTAGCTGGGATTATTATATTGGGAATTTTAGCCCAATGGGTAGGTTGGAAATTAAAGCTACCTGCCATTTTACCTTTGATATTGATTGGATTATTGGTTGGCCCTTTATCTACACTTTACACCGATGATCATACAAAATTAATTGAACCTATTTGGAATGGTACAAAAGGCCTTTTTCCGGGTGATAGTCTTTTTTATTTTGTATCCTTAGCCATAAGTATAATTCTTTTTGAAGGTGGATTAACCCTGAAACGTGAAGAAATACTAAATGTAGGGCCCGTAATTTTAAAACTAATAACACTAGCTGTTGTTATTACATTTTTTGGTGCAGGTATAGCAACACATTATATTATTGGCTTATCATGGGAAATGTCTTTCTTATTTTCATCATTAATAATTGTTACAGGACCCACTGTAATAACCCCTATTTTAAGAAACATACCCCTAAAAAAAGATCTTTCAACTATATTAAAGTGGGAGGGTATTTTAATTGACCCTATTGGCGCTTTAGTAGCCGTTTTAGTATTCGAATTTATTAGCGTTGAACACCAAAGTGGTTTTACGCAAACTGCTTTATTAGAGTTTGGTAAAATTGTACTTTTTGGTGGTAGCTTTGGTTTTACTTTTGCTCATGCTCTAAGCTCTTGTATAAAAAAAGATGTTATACCCCACTATTTACTAAATGTATTCACCCTAGCTACAGTATTAGGTGTATTTGTACTATCTGATGCTTTTGCTCATGAATCTGGTTTACTTGCCGTTGTGGTAATGGGAATGGTCTTAGGGAACATTAATATTCCTAATTTAAATGAACTTTTATATTTTAAAGAGTCATTAAGTGTACTATTAATTTCAATACTTTTTATTTTACTTGGAGCCAACATTAATTTAACAGACTTATTACTTATTGCTAACTGGCAAACCATTACTTTATTTATGGTAGTTGCTTTTTTAGTAAGACCAATTGGCGTTTTTATTAGCTCTATAAACTCAGGACTTAAGTTTAATGAAAAAATGTTCATTAGCTGGGTAGGTCCCAGAGGTATTGTTGCCGCAGGTATTGCTTCTTTATTTGGATCTAGATTAAGTGCTGCTGGCGAACCTGGAGCAGAATATATTACACCACTTGTTTTTATGATTGTACTTGGTACTGTACTTTTAAACGCTACTACTGCGCGAATGTTTGCCAAAGTAGTAGGTGTGTTCCAAAAAACATCTAGAGGTATCTTAATTGTTGGAGCCTCTAAAGTTTCTAGATTAATTGCATTGTATCTTCAAAAAAACGGACGTTATGTAGTACTTGTAGATAGCAATAGAGATAATATTGAAACTGCTAAAAACCTTGGTGTAGATGCTATTGAAGCTAATATTTTCAACGATGATTTAATTGATAATATTGAACTTAACAGTGTTGGTTTTTTAATGGCTCTTACCGGTAATAGTGCCATTAATGAAAAAGCAATAAACAAGTTTCGCGATGAATTTGGTGAAAATGGTACTTATAGAATGATTACCGAAGAAGAGATGAACAAGCAAAGTCCTCTACCTGCTGAAGGTTTATTTTCTAGTACTTATGATTTTGCTAAACTATCTGAAGTAGCTAGCAAATACCCTGGTATATCAGAGGTAGCGCTAAAAACCAAAACACAACTTGATAAAGTAATCGAGATAATCTCTAAAGAACCATACATTGTTCCTTTATTTGTTAAAGTTCCTGATGGAGAAATACAAATTATATCTTGTTACGATCATATTCTAGAAAATTTTCAAGAAGGAAGCAAAATGGCTTACCTTGGAAAACCTATGGATATCGAAGCTTCTGAAAACAACAAATAGCACCTTATATTTATGATTTTAGTTACAGGTGCAACAGGGCTTTTAGGTATATACCTACTAATGGAACTTTCTGAAAAAGAAACCAAAAAAATTAAAGCTACTTTTAGAAGCGAAACCAAAAAACAAGAAGCAAAAGATCTTTTTTTTAAATATAACAACTACTCAAATACTCAAGAAAACTGGAATAAAATTATTTGGATAAAAACAGATATCACTAATATTCCTGAACTTGATTTAGCTTTTGATAGTATTTCTGAAGTGTATCATTGCGCAGGTTATATATCATTCATTACATCTGAATTTGAAAAATTAAAAAAGATAAATATTGAGGGTACTGCCAATGTTGTAAATATGGCATTAAAGTATAGTGTAGAAAAATTTTGTCACGTTAGTAGTATCTCTACATTAAATTTAGCTCCCGGAGAAACTACTTTTAACGAAAAATCGAATTGGAACCCTGAACTAAAAAACACTGTTTATGCCATTTCAAAATTTGGTGGAGAAATGGAAGTTTGGAGAGGCATACAAGAAGGACTTAATGCAGTTATAGTAAAACCTGGAGTAATTATTGGCAGTGGCTTTTTCAATACAGGTAGCAGCAAAATATTTAAAAACACCTACAATGGTATTCCTTTTTACACAACAGGAAAAACAGGCTACATAAGTATATTAGATTGCGTTAAAACAATGCATTTTCTAATGATTAATAGTTTATTCAATGATAGTTTTATATTAGTCTCAGAAAACAAAACTCATAAAGAAGTTATTGATACAATTTGTAGTATTTACAATCACAAACTTCCTAAAAGGCACATTAGCAAAAAACTTTTAAAACCATTTGCTTACACCGAAGACATTCTAAACAAAACTTTTAATTACACTCCTAAAATACCTTTAGAAATTATTGATAGTCTTTTTAATTCTTCAGAATACATAAACACTAAAATAACAAATGTTATTAATTGGGAATTTGAACAGGTAGATAATACTCTAAAAAAAGTAAGTGCTGATTATTATTCGTCACTATCAGACAATTCATCTTCATCAGACTCTTTATCTTGAGAATCTTCTTTTTCAGAATCCTTTTTGTCTTCATTTTCTGAATCAGATTCTTCTTCTGACTCTTCCTCTTTTAAACTATCTTTTTTTCTTTTTTTAGCCGCTTTAGCTGAATCTATTTCATTACTTATAAGTAATTCTTTTCGTTTTAATTTTTCACTAATACTATCAAAAATTGCTCTTGACTTATCATAATTTTTATTATAGTATTCAAAATTTTCTCGAATGGTAACTGTATCTATACCATGTTTACTAAATAAGTATTCTAAAGGTTTTATACCTGAATCTTTTAAACCTTGCCTACCTAACGATTTTGTTGCTTTTAATATCGTTACCTCTACCATCGCATCAACCATTTCTTCTTCAGTAAGCAAACATTCAGGCACTTCAATGATCGCTTCTTTTTTACAAGAAACGATCATTAATACCACTATCAGAAATTTATAAAATCTCATTATCTATTAAAAGTTAAGCGCTTACCTTGTTTTGGCTTATCTAGTACTTTAAAGTTATTGTAAACTAATACACCATTTACAAATGTATGAGTAATACGCGATGTAAATGTTGTTCCTTCAAAAGGAGACCATCCACATTTATATAAAATATTTTCTTTAGAAACACTCCATGGCGAATTTAAATCAACCAATACTGCATCTGCAAAATATCCTTTTTTAATATATCCTCTTTTTTCTACTTCAAATAATATAGCTGGGTTATGACAAGCTTTTTGAACTATTAATTCTAAACTTAACTGTCCCTTATGGTACATTTCTAATAAAGCCGTTAAAGCATGTTGTACTAATGGCCCTCCTGATGGCGCTTTAGTATATACATTATCTTTTTCTTCTAATGTATGTGGCGCATGATCCGTAGCTATAACATCAATTTTATTATCAATTAACCCCTGTACTAGACCTAAACGATCGTTCTCAGTCTTTACAGCAGGGTTCCATTTAATATGTGTTCCTTTTGTATCATAGTCATCACTATTAAACCAAAGGTGGTGCACACAAACTTCTGCCGTAATTTTCTTTTCCTTTAAAGGAATTTTACTATCGAATAAGCTTAATTCTTTAGCTGTTGACAAATGAAAAACATGTAATCTTGCTCCTGTTTCTTTAGCTAAAGCTACTGCCTTAGATGAAGATAAATAACAAGCCTCTTCACTACGTATTACCGGGTGTAATTTTACAGGAATATCTTCTCCATATTTTTCAAGCTGTTCTGCAAAATTACTTTTCACAGTCTCTTCATCTTCACAATGTACTGCAATAAGCAAAGGTGTTGATGCAAATATTTTTTTCAAAACATCTGGATTATCAACTAACATGTTTCCTGTTGAAGAACCTAAAAATAATTTTAATGCTGCAACTTTTTTAGGGTCTACTTTTAAAACCTCTTCTAAGTTATCATTAGTTCCTCCAAACATAAAAGAATAATTAGCATAACTAGAACTACTAGCTATATCAAACTTGTCTTCTAATAACTCTATAGTTGTAGCTTGCGGAATTGTATTTGGCATCTCTATAAAAGATGTAATACCACCAGCAATAGCAGCTCTTGATTCTGTTTCTATATCTGCTTTATGTGTTAATCCTGGTTCTCTAAAATGAACCTGATCATCAATCATACCTGGCAAAAGATGTTTTCCTTCAGCATCGATAACTTGAACATCTGCAGATTTAGCGCTAATACTTTCTGCTATTTCAACAAATATTCCGTCTTCAATATATACATCACATTCATTAATGCTTCCTTCATTAACTACTTTTGCATTTTTTATTAAAATCTTACTCATGATTGATTTTTGAAAATACTATTTAATTTCATTTGTATAACTCCAAATATGGCTTCAGAAATGATCCCTTTGGTCATTTTGGATTCCCCTTTAGATCTGTCAGTAAAAATTACTGGAATTTCTTTATAAGAACATTTTAAAAGGTATGCTTTAAATTTCATTTCTATCTGAAAAGCATATCCGACAAATTTAATATTATTTAAGTTTATTTTCTCTAAAAGTCTTCTAGAATAACACACAAACCCAGCAGTAGTGTCATTGATAGGCATACCTGTAATTAACCTAACATATTTAGATGCTCCATAAGACAACAGCACTCTACTCATTGGCCAATTAACAACATTTACACCTGTTATGTACCTTGAACCAATAACCATGTCTAAATCTTCTTTTTGAGCTTCATTATACATTCTAACTAAATCAACTGGATTATGAGAAAAATCTGCATCCATCTCAAAAATATATTCGTATTCCCTTTTTAACGCCCACTTAAATCCATGAATATAAGCCGTACCTAAACCTTGTTTCCCTTCTCTTTTCTCTAAAAATAATTTACCTGAATATTCTAATTGAATATCTTCTACTGCCTCACTTGTGCCATCAGGTGAATTATCATCAACTATAAGTAAATGACAATCGATAGCCTGTTCAAAAACAGCTTTTATGATTAATGAAATATTTTGTATTTCATTATAAGTAGGAATAATTATTAGCGAATTCGCCATTAAATTTTTTTTTTAAAATCAAAGATACTATAAAACTAATTTTTTGAGTTTACATTTGTACTCAACAATATCTTAACAATTAATTAATTTGGAAGCTACATTAAAACACATGTTAACTGCAAACTGGATAACTTGTGTTTTTATTGTTGCTTTTTTTATGATTGCTTCATCTAAAAGCATTAGTAATTATCATTTTAGAAACTTCAGTCTACTCATTGCAACAGACAAATACTTAAAAACACACAAAAAAGATACTTCTAAAAAAAGGCTTCATTACAATTTATTAATAGTTCAACATCTAATTATTCCCTTTTTAATACAAAAAACTTTATTTTTATTTGAAATTATAAAATCTTTAAGTTTTTACACATTCTTAAAAATTCTTTCTTTCTATTCAGCTTTCTATTTATTTAAATACATATTAGAAAGTTTATTTTTTTTAAAATCACATCTAACAATTTCTAAATATATTTTTCAAAAAAAAACATATCTAAATTACATTTCTCTAGTATGTTTTCCTTTAATTGTTTTAGCTACATACCAATCATTTATTAACACTACATTTACCTGGATAGCTCTAACCATTATTGTTATTATATTCACCATACTTTGTACAATATTTTCAATATTAAATTTTCGGAAGTTTTTTTTTAGCAGACCTTATATTTTTATTTTGTACCTTTGCACCTTTGAAATAGCCCCCTATCTATTGAGTTTTTATTTAATAAATAAAAACTATCTAATTATAACTAAGAATTTATGAAAGTGAAAACGATTTTGGTTTCTCAGCCAGAACCTAAAGTAGAAAATTCACCTTATTTCGAATTAGAAGAAAGATTAAAGGTTAAAATTGACTTTATTCCATTTATTCACGTAGAAGGAGTTGACTCAAAAGAAATAAGACAACAAAAAATTGACTTATCTCAATTTACTGCAATTATACTAACTAGTAGAAATGCAGTAGATCATTTCTTTAGAATTGCCGAAGAAATGAGATATAAAGTACCTGATTCTTTAAAGTATTTTTGCCAAAGTGAAGCAGTAGCCTATTATCTTCAAAAATACGTAGTATATAGAAAACGTAAAATTTACGTGGGTAAACGTACTTTTTCTGAATTATCACCTTTAATAAAAAAATACAAAACAGAAAGCTTTTTACTTCCTGCATCTGACAAACTTAAACCTGAAATACCAAAAACTCTTGACGGTTTAAAAGTAGAATGGAAACAAGCTGTTTTTTACAAAACAGTTGTAAGTGATCTTTCTGATTTAAGAGATGTTTTTTACGACATTTTAGTTTTCTTTAGTCCTTCAGGTATTGAATCTTTATTTGAAAACTTTCCTGACTTTAAACAAAACAATACAAGAATTGCTGTTTTTGGAAACACAACATTAAAAGCTGCTGAAGCAAAAGGATTAGTTTGTAATATTACTGCTCCTACTCCAGAAACACCATCTATGACGATGGCTTTAAAAAATTACATTAAAGAGGTTAATAAAAAATAATAAAGCCTTTAAAAGAGTATAAAAAAAACCTTAAGCTTACGCTTAAGGTTTTTTTTATACTCTTTTTTAACCATTAGTTATTCGAATTTGAGTAGGCAATAATTCAAAACTCTTTAAATTAAAAATAAACTAGCTTAAAAGTCCATTTTCAACATCATTTACTCCATCTAAAACATTCCCAAAAACAAATTATATATTATTTAAACTAGTTAACTTCAAATAGAATAAGAACAACAAAAAAGAGGTTATCACTTAAGATAACCTCTTTTTTAATTATTTAAAACTGTTAATTAATTAAACTTATTTTACTAAGTTAATTTCAACACGTCTGTTTAATTTTCTTCCTCCTTTAGTTGCATTTGATGCAATTGGATTAGCTTCTCCATATCCTGTAGAAGATAACCTACCTGAAGAAATACCTCTGTTAATTAAGAATGCTTTTACTGAAGCTGCTCTTGACTCAGACAATCTTTGGTTAGATGCTGCACTACCTACACTATCAGTATGACCATCAACTGTAAAGTTTGCACTAGGATATTCTTTTAAAATAGCAGTAATATCTCCTAAAACAGCTTCTGATTGTGTTTTAATTGTAGCTTTACCTGTATCAAATAAAATTGTTTTAGCATAGTCATTTAATGTTTTCTGAACTTCTTCAGTAACTACTTTAACAACTGGCACTGGACAACCGTTATGAGCTAATACACCTGGTACTTTAGGACACTTATCATCTTTATCTAAAATTCCATCTTTATCGATATCAGCATAAGGACAACCTTGGTTAGAAGCTGGACCTGCTTCTTGAGGACATGAATCTGAAGCATCTGTTACTCCATCTCCATCTGTATCAGGACATCCGTTTAATGAAGCTAAACCAACAACTTCTGGACATTTGTCATCTACATCAATAACACCATCTCCATCAGTATCAGGGCATCCATTTAATTCTTTTGGACCATATACATTTGGACAATTATCATCTGCATCTTTAATTCCATCTGCATCTGTATCAGGACATCCATTAAATTCTTTTAAACCAGGAACTTCAGGACATTCATCTTTATCATCATAAACACCATCTCCATCAGTATCTGTACCACCAAAAGCAAATTTAAACCCTAAATGGTGTTGTAAGTGAGATGTTTGAAAACTAGCTTGACCTGCACCTGATAATCTTGCACCTGTAAAGTTTTCATCAGTTGTATCATACTCATCTACAACTCCTTTATATAAAGTCTCTAATGTAATTGCAAAATTCTCACTTAACCAAAAATCAGCACCACCTCCTGCATTTACAGAAAAGAAACCATCATCTTCTAACCAGAAATATCCAGCACCAATACTTACCTTAGGTGCGAACCAAGATTCTTTTTCTGTTTTAAATATTTTGCTTACTGTACTTCTTAAGCTATATGTAAGTAAACCATCTAATGAGAAATATGAAGTATCTTCAATATCAATTGGCTCATCAAATGCTCCAACAGTATCAATTTGATTTAAACTTCCTGATAAACTTCCTGAGAAATTACCTTTGATGTGACGTGCAACAGTTAATTTAGAAATAGCTGGTACAATATTAGCATCTTCTAAATCGAAAACATTAAATTCCTCTTCTTGGAAAAAGTCTACAGCATTTGCTCCGACAGTAATTGCCCAAGGTTTGTTTGCGTCTTGCGCAGTTGCCGTCCCGAATACCAATCCAAGAAACGAAGCAGCAATAAATTTACTAAAATGTTTCATATTAATTATGTGTGATTAATTTTAAGTGTTATACCTAACAAATGTAGTAGGTTATTATAAACAAACAAAACCTCATTGCAATATTTTAAACCTCACTACAACAAAAACATTCAAAAACCCTTTAAAATCAATAGGTTTAAAGAATTTTTAAATTCTAAATTTTTAAGATTTTTACAGATTCTGCTATATAAATAAACATCTTTTTAACATTTTTATAACCTAAACCTTCAAATATAGCTCCATATTTATCGATTTGAATCTTGTTTTTAACATCTTCCAAACCAGTTTTATAATCAATTATAAAAACATATTCTTCATCAATTATCTCGACTCTATCTGGTCTCAAAACTTCGTTACTAAAAACAAATTCACGCTCATTATATACTTCTGTATTCTCATTAAAAAAAGATATTAATTCTGGGTGATTTATAATTTCTAAAATTGTCTTTTCTAGTTTAGAATATTCATTTTCTAACAGGTTTAATTTAATTCTAAAATATTTTAAAACTTCATCCACATCATTTCTAACATAAATTTTAGCCATAACATCATGTACCAAAATACCCCAATCTATAGAATCTTGAATCTCATTTTTTAGGCTATTATTAGATATTACATGAATTCCATTTTCATTTTTATTAACAGATTTATATTCAATTTCTGTAATTACATCCTCCTCTTTAAGACTAAAGTTTGCTTTGTTTTTCTCTCCAAAACAAAACATATTATCTTCTTCTTTAAAATTATTATTTTGACTTAAATAAGATAAAAAATAAGATTGAAAACTTCCTTCGGGCAATTGTTTTTTACTATTCTCTTTTCTATTAGAAATCACATAAAGCTGTTCTCTAGCTCTAGTTAACGCAACATACAAAACATTAAAACTATCTAATTCTTGCAATTCCCTTATTTCATCACTTAAAGAAAGAGTATCTTTTGAATAGTTTTCAAATATTTTTTTATTGTAATTTATATAAGCTTCTGAAAACACTGAAGAATATTCACTCACTGGAAACCATACATTTTTTGATGGCGTTTTATATATTTCAGTATCTGCAAACGGATAAATAACTACTGGAAATTCTAATCCTTTCGATTTATGAATACTCATAATTTGTACTGCATTCTTACCTTCAGGAACCACTATACTTAATTTTTCTTTTTTTTGATTCCAAGCAGTAATAAATGACGCTATTCCTGAATTTTTCTTTTGAGAATACTCAAAAACAAAATCTATAAAAAACTGCAAGTTTGCATCGGACTTATTATGAAAATTAAACACTCTAATTAATGATTCAAAAGCTTCATAAATAGGTTGCTTATTAAAGCACTCAAAATCTATATTGATATTTATTTTTAAAAGGGCGTTTGTCATTTCCAAAATTGACAAACTCAAATACTTGTTTATAAATTGATGTTGTTCTTCTACAAAAAGAATAATTGCCAAAGATTTTAAAAATTCTAATTTCTTTCGTTTATCATTTGGTGTGTAAACAAATTCTACAAAGCTAGTTAACAAGTTTACTTTATTCGAATTTTTAACTAATAACGCTTCAAAAGAAAGTACTGGTATTTGTTTTTCGTTTAAATATTCTGCTATTGCAACACCTTCTTTATTTTTTCGAACTAAAATACATATATCATTATACTCAAACCCACTAGCTATAATTTGTTCTATATTCTTAACAACTATCTCTGGGTATAGTTCGTTTTTTTCTTCTGCATTATTAGCTTCAATAAAATTAAACTCTACATACCCTCCTTTTTGAGAGTTTACTTTCTGTTTATTACCATTTTTATATAATTCTGCATAAGCGTCATTTTTAAAAGAATTAGACAAATAAGTAAAAAACGAATTATTAAACTCTATTACATTGCTAAAACTCCTGTAATTAGTGTCTAATTGCTCTTGTTTTTTGTCAGGGTTTGAAAAAGGACTATGCCCCGAGCTTAATTGCATAAATTGCTCAGCTTTACCCCCTCTCCATCTATAAATTGCTTGCTTAGCATCTCCTACCAAAGTAACTGTACCTGTCTCCTCTTGATTCTCTAATTCAGAAGAAACAGCATTATCGCATAATGGTAACAAATTTTGCCATTGCATTACAGATGTATCTTGAAATTCATCAATAAAAAAATCTTTATATCGCTCTCCAAGTCTTTCATAAATAAACGGTGTTGGCTGATCTTTTATCGTTTCGAAAATCAATTTGTTAAAATCAGAAATTAATAATATTTGACTTTCATCTTTTAGTTCTTGTAACTGATCATTTATCGTTTTCAATAACGACATCTGCGTTACATTCTTTAAAATTCTATCTACAAATTGAGTTTCTAAAACTAATTTTTTAGTATTAAAAAAAGCTTCAATTATTTGTCCTCGTAAACCATCAATTAATTGTTTTTCGTTTTCATTAGTTTTTGCTGTATAAAAAGGGGTCGTTTCTATTTCTGTTTTCCATTTAGAATCATAATCATCTTCCCCTTTATCTATTAATTTTTTAAAATATTTAGGAATATAATTTCTTGAAAAGCTATCACTAATCCCTTTTTCTTCAAAAACAGCCAGCATTTCTTCCGAAATACTTTTTACCTTTTTTTCATTTTTTAATACTCTACTCTTTAATTCTTTATTCAGCTCTTCGAAATCTTGAAAAGTATGTAAACTCATTTTTTGAATATGATAGATATCTTCTTCTGAAAAAAGAATACTTGCCGTTTCTAACAAACTCTTTTTTATATTCCATGCCTTATCATTTTCTATATTCGATTTTGCAAAATCTATAACTACTTTAGACAAATTTTCATCGACACCAACTTTACTCAACAAATTATCAACTGATTTTTCTAATATTTTTTTTTGATCTAATTCTATTTCAAAGTTTGTTGAAAGACCTAAATCGTATGCAAAAGTTCTAATAACAGATTGTGTAAATTTATCTATCGTTTGTACACTAAAAGCAGTATAATTATGTAACAAATAATGCAATACTGCTTTTGAATTTTCTTGCAATTCTTTTTCTTCTACACCTAAAGCTTCTTTAATTTCATTAAACATAAATTTTTGACTCGAAGGAACTTGAGCAAGAGAAAAACCATAGAGACTTTCTAGTATTCTACTTTTCATTTCGGCTACAGCCTTATTTGTAAAAGTAACTGCTAATATTTGCTTATACCTACTTTTATTTGAGCTTGCTAAAACTTTAATTAAGTAGTTTTTAACTAATGTATACGTTTTTCCTGCCCCAGCAGCAGCATCATAAACAGTAAAAGCAGCGGTTGTTTTCAAAAGAATTTTATTTGATATAGATTAATGTTTTAAAGCTAGTTTAAAAAAACTGCATAAAACAGTACAAGTTTAAGTTTTTTATAAAATGCATTATTAGTACATTTGATATACTTTGTTAAAAATTAAAATAAAACATTATGGCTTTTGAATTACCGAAGTTGTCTTACGCTTACGATGCGTTAGAACCACATATTGATGCACGTACTATGGAAATTCACCATAGCAAACACCATAACGGGTATACTGGGAAACTAAATGCAGCTATCGAAGGAACTGATTTAGAAGGAAAAACTATTGAAAACATTCTTACAAACCTTGATTTAGACAATAAAGCAGTTCGTAACAATGGTGGTGGGTTTTATAATCACCGTTTATTTTGGAACGTTATGTCTCCGAACGGAGGTGGAAAACCAACCGGAGAATTAGCTGACGCTATAAACGCTGCTTATGGTTCTTTTGAAGCTTTTAAAGACGCTTTCAAAAGTGCTGCTGCAACACAATTTGGTTCTGGATGGGCATGGTTATGTGTTCAAAAAGGAGGTAAAGTTGAAGTTTGTGCTACTGCTAACCAAGACAACCCTTTAATGCCAACTATTGGTTGTGGAGGTTTCCCTATCTTAGGTGTTGACGTTTGGGAACA
Source organism: uncultured Flavobacteriaceae bacterium (assembly GCA_964545595.1). Lineage (GTDB taxonomy): Bacteria > Bacteroidota > Bacteroidia > Flavobacteriales > Flavobacteriaceae > Aquimarina. Next base: position 18,042 of record CAZJGP010000170.1, read on the forward strand.
TGCCTACTACTTAAACTACCAAAACAGAAGACCTGATTATTTAGAGGCTTTCTTTTCAGTAATTAACTGGGCTGAAGTTTCTACTTTATATGCACAAAACAAATAAGCCTTTGCTTATTCTGTTAAAAAAAGACGGCCAATGGCCGTCTTTTTTTATTCCTATACAACAACCATTATTCGAAAGTCTGTACAATTTCACTTGGCTTTCCCTCTAGGCATTCGTAAGTAGGTTACCGGTGTAATATCACAAGTAGAAATAATTCCCCATTTTATATTATAAGCTTCTTCTGCATTAGTATAAATTTCAATTTTGTTTAAAAAACCTTCTACATTAATACCAGAAGTATACGGTAAATACAATTGAGGTCCTCCGCATGGTTTATTCCCTACAGGAGTCACCATTATTTCTTCGGTAGTTACACAATTAACAATTGATGATATAATTTTTAATTCTTCTAACTTTTGTTGGAGCATTTTATATTCAACCTATTGAGATGGAATACAATTTACATTTGGGTCTCCACACTGAGGCTCTCTTATATATCTTAATCCTTCTTCAAATCCTTCAATATTTAAAATAACTTCTGGATCGTCCCAAGTCGCTAATTCAGAAATATCAAACGATGTAACAACTTCAACAAATTGAATACAAAGAATAGGAGATAAATGCATAGCATTATGAAACTTTAAATTTCTTTGCACTGGAAAACTCTCCATTATTTGGCCAGAATCAATTAAGTCAAATCTTTCAAAAAAATTACCACACTCTAAATGAGTAATATTTATACAATTACCTACAATATCTACATTTTGAATTAACGAAGACTCTAAAGCATTATAAACATCATTACTAACAACTACTTTTTTATCACAACTTTCTTGAACCCTATTAGTAAAAACAATTCCTTGATTAATTGCTTCGGTTTCAAAATTAGGACAAGTATTTAATCCTGCAATACCACCTAATTCACAAATTAAATTTTGCTCACAGTCGTAAACATTAATTAATGAGTCTGAACAATTATTAATGCATCTATCTACAGAAAAAACAGTATTACCATCAAAGTTATATTGAGTAATTTCTAATCCATTAGTATCCTCAATTAAGTTTTCAGCTTCTATCAATTCTTTTATCCATGCTACATTTTCAATTGGATTGTCTTCACATGTAGAAAATTCAGACTCCTCATTATCGCATGCTAAAAAAAATAACAATCCAAATAATAGTAATATTTGTGTTTTCATAATTATCAGTTTTTAGTTTATATACTATTAAGATGCATTTATTTACTATAGGTTGCTTGAAAAAAAAACAAAAAATAAACGCAACTTTTTTTATCAAATTACATCATAATAAAAGAGATAGCTATCTTTTATAAAGTAACATGAATTAAAAGTATATTTAATTAACATAAATAATTTCAAAAAAATATTAATTGGTAACTAAACAGTTAATAGAGCGTTGCAAAAAAAAAGGTTCTAAAGATCAATCGGAGCTTTATAAGATAATTGCGCCCAAAATTTATGGAGTTTGCTTAAAATATTGCAATGACACCAACTTAGCTAATGATCTTTTTCAAGATTCCTTTATAATAATTTTTAATAAAATAACACAATTTAAACATCAAGGATCTTTTGAAGGGTGGGCCAAACGCATTACAATTAATACAATCTTACAGCATTTTAGAAAACAACAATTTACAGAAGTTATTAATGATGATTTTTTATTTAATGAAGATGATGACGAAATTGAAATTACTAATCAAAACTTAAACCTTAATTATTTACTTAATATAATTAAAGAACTACCCAGCCAATATTGTTTAGTTTTTAACTTATACGTACTTGACAGCTATTCACATTCCGAAATTGCTGAAGCACTTAATATATCAATAGGAACATCAAAATCGAATTTATCTAGAGCAAAACAACTATTAAGAAATAAGATTGAATCAGAAACGATTTTAAAAATGAAGAGGGCGTAATATGAAGAAAGAAAACTTAGAACATATTTTTAAAGAGAAATTTCAAGATTTTGAAACTACTCCACCTGATCATTTATGGGAAAACATCTCTAAAGAGATAGCTCCAAAAAAAAGTCGCAAAAAAATTATTCCTATTTGGTATATAGGTAGTGGTATTGCAGCTAGTTTATTGTTATTTTATATATTCATTTTTAATTCTTTAAACAATAATAAAATTGAAAATATTGTTACTACTGAAAGTCTTGAATATTGCCCTGATGAAGCTTTAGTAGATAACATAATCACATCTAAAGCGAATGATAATAATGAAGAAATTACATTAACAAATTCATCAATCGCAGATCATAAAAAACTAACAGAAAAGACATCTTTAAAAAATAATCATCAAGAAAAAACAGTCTATAAAACCTCTATAGCAACTACATATAAAGCAGAAAACCCATCTATTAATAACAATTATACTTGGGAAAAGAAACCATCTAGTGTTATTTCTAAAGATATCATTAATAAAGAATCAAAAAATAATGAAATCGCATTTTCAGAAACACAAATAAACACCCTCTCACAATCTGTTAAAAAACGCTCTTCAAATAATACAATTTCAGTTAAAACTTCTACTAAAAAAGAGATAAATGATATAAAAAAACTAAGTGACACTGAACTAGCCTCTCTTATACTTAAGAGCAAAAACCTTGAAAAAGAAAAAAAGGAACCTACTAAAAAATGGAGCATCCAACCACAAATAGGAACTTTCATTTACAATAACATCTCGGATGGATCTTCAATAAACTCTAATATTTCAAATAATCAACAAAATATTACTACCGACATTAGTTATGGTGTCCGTATAGCTTATCAGGCCACATCAAAAATAAATATTAGAACAGGTATTAATAATGCTAACATAAACATAACAACATCTAATATTGCAACAAACCCTATACAAAACAACTTTAGCAATGAATCATTTACTTTTAATGATGTATTTTCAATAGGTCCTGATTCAAATAATATTGATGTAATTGATAATGATAATACTTTAAATACGCTTGTAGAAGTTACAGATGATGAAGGTCCTTTGCCTACTGGAGAAATTACGCAACAAATTGAATTTGTAGAAATACCATTAGAGGTGGCTTATAAAATACTAGACAAAAAAATTGGAGTAGATTTAATTGGAGGTCTTAGTACTTTTATATTAACCAAAAATACTTCTGTCTTCAAAACTAACAACAACTCTATTAACTTTACTGAACTAGCAGCTTTTAACAAAACTAGTTTTTCTGTAAACATTGGTTTCTCAACTGATTATAGCTTAACCAAAACTCTTAAATTTAGTATTGAACCTGTTATTAAATATCAATTTAATTCTTTCGAAAACAGTGCTGATTTTAATCCCTTTTTTCTAGGTGTTTCTAGTGGAGTCAAGTGGATTTTTTAAAAAAACTATAACATTCCTAGTTTGCTTTCCTATTTTTGACATAAAATACCAAGAATGCTTTCTATACAGTCTATTTCTTTTAATTACGACAATAAAACAATCCTAAATTCCATCAATTTTGATGTTGAAAAAGGGAAACATATTGCCGTTATGGGAGAAAGCGGATGTGGAAAAAGCACTTTATTAAAAGCTCTGTACGGATTACTAACACTTAATGATGGCCAAATTATTCATAACGAAACAAAGTTATTAGGTCCTGAATTTCACCTAGTTCCTGGTCATCCTTTTATGAAGTATTTATCGCAAGATTTTGACCTAATGCCTTATATTTCTTCAGCTCAAAATGTTGGAGCATTTTTATCTAATTTTTATCCTGAAGAAAAAAAGAAAAGAACTTACGAGCTACTAGAAGTCGTTGGAATGACAGAATATGCAGAAACACATGTTCGTTATTTAAGCGGAGGACAACAACAACGAATTGCCTTAGCACGTGTTCTTGCTAAGGAGCCTGAAATATTATTACTAGACGAACCTTTTAGTCAAATTGATAATTTTAAAAAGAATGAACTACGCTATCGCCTTTTCGCTTATTTAAAACAACAACAAATCACTTGCATTACTGCTACACATGACAAAGAAGATGTCTTGGCTTTTGCTGATGAAATTTTAGTAATGAAGAACGGTAAACAAGTTTTAAAAAACACACCTAAAAAACTTTACGACAACCCTTCTAATTTTTATGCTGCATCATTATTTGCTGAAGTTAATAAAGTGAATACAAACGTTTTTACTGAAGACTATAACAAAGAAATTTTACTTTACCCTCATGAAATTATCATTTCAAACAACAGCCCTATTAAAGCCAAAGTATTAAACTGTTACTCTCAAGGAAATTATTACGGATTAAGTTTAGAAATCAATAATTATAAATTAATGGTACATAGCTATAAACCTTACCAAGCAAGCACAGAAGTAGGAATAAAATGCTCTATAGGCTTACTGAAAAAACGTGCTAACTTATTACCTTAATAACACTTGTTTGCTTGTTAAATGTAATGGTGTCTCCTACCTTTTTTCCTAAAAGTAAATTACCTATGGGAGATTGTGATGATATTGCATACACATATTGATCATCTAATTTTATTTTACCTAACGAAATACTTAAATAGTAATTCATTTTATCAGTCTCTATAAAACTACCTAAAGCTACTAATGTAGTATTCTTATCTGTTTGAATTTTATTTAATACTGCTTCTTGCTGTTCTAATTGCTTTAGTTGACCACCTAACTTTTCGCGCTCTAATTGAATCATTGCACGACCTGTTTCATGTTTATCACCAGCAGTACTTTTGCTCTCTGAAGTTAACGAAGCCTGCAATAGAGCTATATTAGCTTCTATTTTAGATCGTTTTTCGCTTATCAATGCCACGCATTGACTATATAATTTTTGTTTGATTGTAGCCATAAAAAACCCTAGCCTTTTGAGCTAGGGTATAAATATAATTTTTTAAGCTTTTTCAATCTCAAAATCTTCCATAAATTTAGTAGTATAATTACCACTTACATAATCTGGGTGATCCATTAATTGTCTATGGAAAGGAATTGTTGTCTTAATTCCTTCGATAATAAACTCATCTAAAGCACGCTTCATTTTGTTTATTGCCTCTTCACGAGTTTGCGCTGTTGTAATCAACTTTGCAATCATTGAATCATAATTAGGTGGAATCATATACCCACTGTACACATGCGTGTCTATACGTACTCCGTGACCCCCTGGCGTGTGTAAATTTGTAATTTTACCTGGAGAAGGTCTAAAGTCATTAAATGGATCTTCTGCATTAATACGACATTCTATTGAATGTAATTCAGGAAAATAGTTTTTACCAGAAATAGGA
>CAZJGP010000171.1:0-2876 GCA_964545595.1 uncultured Flavobacteriaceae bacterium
GCCGAAGAACTCAATATTGATTTCTACTTTGCTAAACCTTACCATAGCTGGCAAAGAGGAGCTAATGAAAATCTAAATGGATTAGTCCGACAATATTTCCCTAAAAAAGCTAACTTCGATGATATAAAAATTGAACAAGTAAATCAGGTTATAGAAAAATTAAATAATAGACCAAGAAAAAGATATGGCTTTTTAACACCAAACGAAAAGTTTGATGAATTTATAACTTCAAACCCTAATATTGCGTTTATGAATTGAATCCACCTAATTATATAATATAAGTTCGAATTACTTACAGATTTTAATTGATTTTTTGTGTAAAGAAAACTTAAAAGTTAGATATCTAACTAATAATATATTTAAATGAAAACCTATTGTTATTTTTTTATTATGTCAAAAAAGGCATTAGTTTGACCTTCTAATTTTAAATTAAAAAATGAATTCCCCACTAAAAAAGTATTATTAAGTAGTATTGTAGCAACCTCAATTATGTTGTTTGCTTCTTGTGAAAATGAAAGCGTAGACTCTAATTTTTCATCTGTAATAAATGATGAAAGTTCTGTAAATCAAAATTTAAAAACGATCCTTTATAACGGACAAACGATTGATGTAATAAAAGAAGATAACTTTTACTTATGGGGAGATATTTTAATACCAGAAAGAGAAATTTACAACAATAAACTTTGTAGAATCATTAGAACAGGCTGATAGTGATCTTATAATATTTGAAGGCTCTGGTTGTAATGCAACTGTAGGTTATCGAGGAGGTAGACATGAAAATTCAGTGTCAATTGGGAATTCATGTGATGTAGGTGATGCTATTCATGAGTTTGGACATGTTCTTGGGTTATATCATGAACAAAACAGAAATGATAGAGATGAATATGTTGAAATATTTTTGAGAATATTATTCCTGATTTCCACTCTCAATTTATAAAAAATGAAGATAAAGGCTTTGAATCTCTAGAGTTTACACCTTTTGATTTTGATAGTACCATGTTATATTTATCAGATATTTTTTATATTGAAGGATTAAACAATAGTATGCTTAAGTTAAACGGTGCTTCTTTTCCCAGAAGTGAAATATTATCGAAGTATGATATTATTGGTATTGAATCGGTTTATAGAGAAAGTTCTCCAAAAAAGATCGCTATTTCGTCATTAATAACCGGAGGTAATTATATAAGTTCAGAAAACGGACGAAGTCAAATAACGAATACAAGACAAAATATAGGTTCTTGGGAAACTTTTACAGTACTTCCAATAGGAAAAGGATTGCTTTCATTACAAGGAAATAATGGAAAACTGTTATCGGTAGATCAAAATGGAGTACTTAAATTTAATGGAGGTACTGTTGGTGATGATACTACGTTTGTAATAGAATATAACACTACTATTAATGGTAAGTTATACTACACTATTTCTAATGAAGATTTTAGTACAATGTTTGTAGGTGATTCAACAAACGAGATAAAAATTGATAACTCTGGTGGTGGTGGTCAAGATTCATTATTTGCTATAGAAATATTAGAGTAATTAATCTTTGATAAGTTAATAAGAATAAGAAGAGGTTGATAATTAAATTATCTACCTCTTCTTATTTATAGGCCTATTATTTCAATAAGTTTATATTTAACCTAGGTGTTTTATAGCTTATTTAGCCATTGTCCTAAAAGTTAAGTTTATTCTAGGTCTATTAACCTTTTTAGTAGGGGGTAAGCTATGTTGCCAATGCGTCTGAGTTTCATCTTTCATTACTAAAGCAGATCCATGTTCTAAAATTAAAGAAACTACTTCTTTGGTGTCTTTATGCTTAAAAGAAAATTTTCGTTCAGCACCAAAAGTAATAGATGCAATAGCTCCATTTTTCTTAAAAAAACCTTCATCGTCACTATGCCATGAAAGACCTTCAGATCCATTATGGTATAGGTTTAACAAGCACGAGTTGTAAGTTTCGCCTGTAATTAGTTCAATTTTCTTTTTAATTTCCAATAATTCACTAGTGAAAGGCAATGCATCACGGGTTATTTTATCATAATTAAATTGAGCCATATTATGACCATACCATGCTATTTTTCGATCCGTTACTATGCGTTTTCCATACATAATTACTTCATCTTTTTGCCAAGCAATTGAATTTAAGAAAATATCCAAAAACCTATTTGATTCAGCTTTAGTAAAAACAAATCCGTAATGATATACAGTACCATTTTTTGGAAGTAAATTTCTTATTTCATTAGTTTGATTAAATAAATCCATAAAATTTTTTCAATATTTTTAATACTGATTAATTAGTTTTAATGGTGTAGGGTTATAATTAGTGTGGTATGTAAGTTAAGCAAACTTCAAGTCAGCAAAGCAAAGCTTTTAGCATTTTTTAGTTTGTTGTTTTAAAAATAAGAAAAAAGGTTTTGCGACAATGTAAATAATTAACCATTTCGTCGGCTCGCAACTAAGACAACATTAGTTATAGATTGAGTTATAATCAGGTTTTATTGATTTGTCCATTTTACTATTATTTTTTCAGCTGAATCTAAATTAATTTCTTTTATTCTTGAGTACGCATTCATTTTTAGGTATTGTGTATAACGTTCATTATAAGAAATGTAGCGTGTAAAAAAAAATACTAAATTTTGGATTTAGTACTTAGTCAATTTTTATATTTTGATTTAATTTTTCAGTTTTAAAGCCAAATTAAAAATTTGACGGTTTTCTCAAAGAAACATAAACCTTTCAGGTTCTCACTGATTAGCTATGTTTTATGCATCGTGTTGTACATTGATATTATATTTTTTAATCAGTTTGTCAATTCCAAATTCGGGACTAGATATTCATTGAAATCTTCTTTTTCGAAGTAAGACCAGTATTTAGTATAA
>CAZJGP010000172.1:0-3109 GCA_964545595.1 uncultured Flavobacteriaceae bacterium
ATTTTTGCCCTTACTGTTTTGTTGGGTGGATATTTTCTTATTTACAAACCAAAAATTAATTTTGAAGAACCTCTCTCTTACACTTTATATTTTCTAGTGATGTTATTTCCTTTCTTTTTTTATAATGAACATCATATGAAAAGAAGTTACATACTAACTATACAGTTCTTTTTTATGTTCATTTTAGCAAATCTCTTTATAAGTCATATACTCGACAAAGTATCTGACAAATCTTATTCTACACGACAAAAAGAAAGTGAATTAAAGTTTTATTATCAAAAAGAGTTTATTTCAACTACAAATGATAGTTTGAAGTTTCTTTTTCATGGAAATAAATATCTAATACTAGAGAACAAAGATGGCGGCATTGAGCTTTTTAACACAGAAGACATTGGAAAAATTGAATATTACTATAAAAAATAGCCCCTACTACTCATTGTAAGAACATTATCTCGCAAAACAGAAAAATCTTACAAATAAAAAAATACATTCATACTGATTTTAAGTACTTTAGTTTGAACAAAAACCCACATAAGAATGGCAATGAAAGCAAAGCTTTTTGTAGATGGTGAATACTATAATTTAAAATCTTTTGAATATGGTTTTATAACAGGTTCTAATACTAATGGTTTTTCTTCAGGAAAAACTAGACAAACTGGAATAACTTGTATTATTGAAGCAATACGTCAAGAACATTTTGAAGAGTGGGCTTTTGCTGATTTTATGAAAAAATATGTTGAAATTCACATAGAGCATACTTCAATAGGACATGGAAAATCACGTATATTAAAGTGTCACGATACTTTTTTATTAGAGTTTAACACACAATTTAGTTCTACTTCAGAAGAACCAATGACTTTTGCTATGCATATGAAATCAGGAGCTATAGAAGCTTCATGGAGTACAGCTAAGCATGTAGAAAAATGGAGCCGCATTCCCATTCAAGCTGAACCAAGCAGTATTGAACAACCAACCCCACAAATCACGAGCTTAAAATGGATAAATAGTGATACTCAAGAAGATGATATTACTGAAATTGGTTATAGCGAAAGTGTAAGTTTAATTGCTACTATTGAAAACGATCAGGGTGGTACGGCGACTATTAGTATAGAAAAAGAAGATGGAACAGAATTTGAAAACGGACAAACACAATTATCTTTTATTGAGACTATTCAAGATGGTATTATAGAACTAAGTCCAATAGAAATTAAAGAGCAGTGGGAAGAGTTTAAAACTAATGACATTGATAAATTAATAGCTAAAGTTACTTATGGAGAAGTGACTAAAACCAGTAATCCTTTAAAGATTATACCATCACTTAAAGCAATTGTTGACTTTAGACCTTCAAAAAAATATAATGGAGAATATGGTTTTGATTACATGCGTAATAAAAGCGATAAAAAAGATAAATTAACTTACAAAGATATTTTAGGAACAAATACAGTTACAGTTCACCCTGTTTCTAAAAAGAAAACAGATGTTTTTACGCCATATCCAACAGATGTTAAATACAACAGTTTGAAAGACACCCATTATAATACTACAACTTTTCCCTGGTATAAAGACGCTAATGGTAAAGAAGTAGAATATATACAAAGTTGGCTCTCAATGTACCCAAATCAAAAAGTGACTTTAAGTTTACAAATTGATACTATTGAAAACAGTGGTAAAAAGAACTTTATTTTTGAATACGATAAATCACTATTTAAACTAAATACTGAAAAAATACCAGCACAAGGAAAAGGAAAAAAAAGACTTAAAGACCATTTAGAAATCCAATGCATAAAAGAGTTTGATACTGACCAAACTATAAAAGTAATGCATAACCAAAGGCAACTAGGGCAATTAATGGTTTTAAAAAACAGTAAAAAAAACAGATATAAAGCTAATATTGTATTTGTACAGGTAAAAACAGAATTAACAAAAGGAACAAGTAATACTGGTGTAATAGGAGGAGAAAAAACTTTTTTAACAAAATATCTAAATCAGGCTTTAATTAAGCCAACTATAATAACCGAATTATTAGATTTATCAAAAGACAATAAATTCAACACTAAATTTGCTGGTAAAAATAAAGGATATATTGACACTCGATCGGGTATTCATGCTTACCTTAATGGTAAAATGGATGCCAAATACAAAAACTATTTAAAAGTATATTTTATAGCTGAGCAAAGTCCTAAATCTGTTAATTCGTTCGGGACAATTTTAAGTAGAATTAATGGTCATGCAATGGGGATTGGAGCGGAAGCTGTTGTAGTTTATGATGGTCATAATACATCTACAACCACACATGAGGTTTTACATGCATTAGGTATTCGCCATACTTTTAGTAATCATTCTACTGGATATGGATATAAAAAAGGAGAAACCTATAATATTATGGATTATTCCCATCAATCTAAATATGGGAGTAAAAAAAGAATCCTTACTTGGCTTTGGCAATGGAAGATATTGTGGAATAACACATTGATAACTAATGAATAAAATAATGAAATTAATAATCTTAGTTTTAGCATTGCTTTCACTTATCAGTTGTGGAGCTCAAAACAGTCAAACAAAAAAAAGCATGAATACTTTCGACATAAAAACATTTAAAAAAAATAAAATTGGTAGTGAATATAACTTTATTAAAGATGATACTATTGACATTAGACAATTAGAATGGGAAGACGAATACGAAGAAATAATTAAGACTAAAAATTCATATTTTGAAATATATAAGTCTTATTATAAAAATGGAAAAATTAAAATGTTAGTAGAAAGGTTTCCAAATAAGTTTGTGAATTTCATTAAAGAATATGATGAGAATGGAAATTTAATAAAAGAAACCGATTATGATAAAGGTTTTAATTATACATGGGAAGATTTATTAAAATTTTTAAAAGAACGTGAAATAAAAATTATTGACCGAAATACTACTATTAGAAAAGATGAAGGCAGGTGGCATGTTTGGTATGTGGATGGCTTGTATGTATACAATATATTTATTGATGGCAAAACAGGTGAAATATTACAAGATGTTAAAAATGAATTTGAGGAAGGTTCTTAGAAAATAATTCAAAAATTTAATTATATAGATATATAAATAACGTTTTGTAACACGGTG
>CAZJGP010000173.1:0-12959 GCA_964545595.1 uncultured Flavobacteriaceae bacterium
AAACTTGGATATAAAGGAGATGGGAAGCCTTCTGATTTTCTACGCTGAAAATCACGCTCTCTAAACTCATCAAAAGCATCACCTGGAGGTAATGGTCGATTTTTATCCATATACCAGACATAAAATGATAAGAAGTCTAATACATCAATTGTAACGAAAGTAAAATTAAAGAACTTCCTTCTTTGAGGAGATTTTAATGTTGGAATCGCCATTTTACCCACATAGACTATTAAGAATACTACATTCTCAAATTTTGTAACAATTTGTTTATTTGAAAAGAAGGCAGGGTAAGAAAAAAGACCTCGTTGTCTATCCATTATTACTTTCGTATTATTAAATATCACACCTTTAAAAAAAGTATATATACCAAATAAAATAATTGGAATAAGAACTACCAATATACCTCTAATGCTTTGTCCTAACCAAAAAAACAGAATGAAAGCAAATAATATAATTCCAGTACCAAAATAAAAATCATTCTTTAAATCTTGATAGTTTTCAATAAAATAAAAATCATCTATTTTTTCGATTTTTATCCCAATATTGTTTTTATTTCTTTCTTTAGGTTTTTTTACAATTTCTAAATTTACATCATGTTTAGTTGCCCCTCTTTCTCTAACAATTATAGCATCAGATTCTTTAATAATTATTTCCTCCATGCTTCTTTAGATAATAAATTAGTTAATGTATCAATTGCTACAGGTGCTTGAAAATCTGAATCTTTGATGGTTTTTTTATTAAACAAACCTTTTTGAATTTCTCGAACTTCTTCCTGTGTTGTAAATTTAGCTCCTATATAACGGGCCTCATTTGAAACGTCAATTGGATAGTATTTGTTTTCTTCTAAGCTTAATCGACAAACAAATACAATATGTGCGGCTCTGTTATTATTAGTTAATTCGCTTCTATTCACAGTAAAATCAATTATTGCTTTAGGTATTTGCCCTTCTGTTTTGTCAATAGTTACCTTTTGTTCTGTCAAATTTATACAAGCTGGAGTTTGGTCTAAGCCATTTTCAAAATAATATACTTGATAATCTAGTTGGTCTTCACTCGTTAAAAATTGGCGAAAACTAATTTCAGCTCGGTAACTTACAATATCCGATGTGGTAATGGTTACACTTATTGTACTTGTCCATGGTTTAACCCTACCCCTATGTACTAATTTTGTGGGTTCAAAATGAATACTTGCACACACCAATACATCCATGAGGTCTTGATACGCCACTTTAAAATCAGTCCATTTTCTAAACGCATCTTCTTGAAAAAATGAAGATATTGGAGGCTCTATCAAATTATTTCGCTCTTGATACAAGCGTTTAGTGTATGCCCAAGGCTCTTCTTTTCCTTGTAGCGGAAACGCCACAGCATCACTTAACACATTGTTTTTAAATAATGCCTCTAAAGGAGTGTCTTTTAAATAATAAGCTAATGCGGTTAATCCTATTGCAACACCTGCGACAACTAAACCAACAGGCGTGAACCCTAAGGTTGCCAAACCACCTGAAATAGTTGTTCCTCCAAAAGAAAACAACCCCCACGCTGCTGCTGAACCTGTCCATGCCCAAGCTGCATCATAATCTCGAGCATTAGTACTATCAAATGCCTCCCAACTACATATCAATACAGTAATGCCTGCCCCTATATTACTAAAAACACCTGCTCTCGAATATAATTTTGAAACTACTGAATCTGATGCCTTTTTGCTCAATGCAACTGAACGCTTAAAATGTAAGCCAGATTCTATTAATTCAGAAGATACACCTATTAAATTTACTACGTTTTTTAAACTTTCATCTTGGGAAACTCCCTTAACTGCGTTAATTGTATTAAATACCTGTAAAAGCGCTAGAGAACCTGTGAAAATTTTACCATCAAATAACTTTTGAGCTAAATCAGCATTTTTAACTTTTATAGTTTTATTAACAGGTACTTGAAACTGTTTTTCAATTTCGTCTAAATAATGTACTACATTGGTTTCAGGGATTATTTCCGTTGTGGTAACTGGTACTTGTATAATGTTTTTACCTCTCAGTTTTTGTTTTAATACTATTTCTTTCCCTGCTTCTAAACGAGCTATTGGTTTTCCTCCACGGTATGTTACATTCTTTAACTTGGAACTATTAAGTTCAAATTTACTTCCTTTAAAATGTGCGTCTATTTCTTTAGTTTGTAAATCTAGAACTTCAACCCCATATACTTTATGTGCTCTTAATCTTCTAAACAGTACATCTTGATAACTTTGACTAGTTACTGTTTTATAGGTAACGGTTTCTCTAACTTTCCAAACAGAAACTTTTTTAGTTTGGTTAACCATTACGGTTTTATCAATTGTTAAAGAAGCATACGATTCTGTTAAGGCTCTAATAACTCCACCTATTTTATTTTCAAGATCAGTAAAAGGTGCTGTTAAAAAAACAACCTCTAAAGGAGCGTCCAAAAGTACTGTAAAAGGATTGTCTTCATTTACCTCCAGTGTATCAGCAAAAAAGCCTTCCCATTTTTTAGTACTATCTTCATAATCATTTTTTAAATCTAAATGCCTATCGGCATCATGAGGCTTCTGTGATAATAAAGACATGTGTTGGGTAGCCCTATATTTACCTTCCAAAATACAGTCATCAATATCATTATTATAATGACACCATGCTTTTTGATAATAATCGTTACTCATAAAGTAACCTAATTCATCCTGAAATACACGTATTTTTTTTCGATGCTCTTTACGCTTTTCTACTCCAAGAATATTAAGTATTTTTTCTTTGCGTATACCACTTCCCTTAAAATCTGTATTCCAATAACCCGTAGCTCCCCCATCATAATCATTAATCATATTTTGGTTGCTATACACTAAATGATAAGTTGTTAAAGCTGTTTGGAATAAAGCTTGTATTTGTTCTTCTTCTTCCGAACAACTTGTTTTTTCTTCTCCTAATTCTAAACGTTTTAAAATCTGAATATAATCTACTCCTGTTTGTAGAGCTTCTATTATCGCCTGTTGTTCTAATAAAGAATGATCTAAAATATGAGCAATATCTTCAGCACAGCCTATAGGATCATGCAGGGTAACAAACATATCTTCATAAAATTCATTGTCGCCATTTTCCGTTTGTTGGTTTTCATCGGCATGCACTTCTTTTAAAGTACTTCTGAATTCATATTTTAATGGATGATCTTTATCACATGCGAACCTCATATCCTTATAAGAAATAACTTCATCACTTTCGGGGGTACTATCTATCTCAATACCTATACAATCAATCGTTTGCATTATTTCAGACTTTAATGCATCATCTGCATTTAAATCATGAAAATATTGTTTTCCCCATTGCACAGGTGAAAAAGTAATGTAATATTCCCCAGTATCATCAACAGTTATAAAGTCAATAATATCTCCACTAGATTTTCTTAAATCCCCATTATTACCTTGACTCCAAACTACGCTCTTTAATTGACCAAAATCATTTACTTCATATTCCCTATACTGAGCGTTATTGTTTTTGTTAATTAAATAAATATATCCTTTGCGTAAAAAGGTACGTGTCAAATAAAACCTTTCTACATCAGGAATTTGATCATTAGTTACTTCTAACTCCGCAGTAGAAAATTTCTTTTTCCCTTGTACAATAGTTTCCAAGGTAGTACCATTATCAGTACTACTTTTTTTATCAAATAAACCATATCTAAAAAAGTGTAACTTAACTCCTTTTTTTAATGCTTTTTTAGTACTACTTTTTACAGGTTCTGCCCCTCCTCCTGAAACTTCAAAATAGTATTCTCCGACAACTTCATTGTACGCTTTTGTTTGGTATTCTACTAGAGTTTGATCTTCCATATCTATTAATTATTTGAAGGTTCACCTTGTTCTATTGTTGCATCCTCTACTTCCCAAGTAACTTCAACCATTTGATCCTGTACTACTCCTGATAATTCAATAATACCTTCATCTTCCTGAGTATTTTCTTCATTTGCATTTGTAGTTTTATTAGTTTTTTTTACTTTAAAAGTTATTGTTTCACCGTCGGTTATATTTAAAACTGAAGCTCGTAAAGTAATTTGTTTTAATACTTTAGATTTCCGCACCTCTTTTTCTTCTTTAATCCATTGAGGATTATAAATTTTAGGTTCCCCTTCACTACTTTCAGCTAACTCTCTTATTGCTTGTTGTTGTGCTTCTGCTTCTCTCAATTGTGCACCTCTTCCTGATATGGAAGCCATTGTTTTAAGGGCAAAATTTATTTCAGGAAACGGTATTTTTTTAACAGACATTACTGCTGTAGGTGCTGAACCTCCTGTACCAAACAGTACTGTTGCTGCACCCACAGTAACTGAACCTCCATGAGCTGTCATACTGCCAACTGTTGCTGCAGGTTTACCACCTATTAATATGTTTGATTCCGCTGTCACTATGGTATCTGGTGGTCCCATACAGGTACACATATCACCCATAACAGAAGCAGGTTTGCCTTCTATTAAAACTGTTGGTACTCCTGGACCAGATACTGGACCTCCAACATGTGGTGGTGGTGGTGTTCCTGGATTACACATTGGGCAAACATGCATACTTCCTACTGTGGCTGCTGATCCTGGCATAATTAAATACTTTAAAAAATATGTCTTACAAATTACTAACTTTCAAACACATAAATATCATACTATAATACAGATTTTTTATTTGTAAGGATATATTTACAATCAGGTGTTTTTTGTTTAATTAGGGCTGTACACTTTTATCTATAAAAAAACATTAACTTTTAGCTATCTAACTTCTATTAAAAGAGGTCAAGAAGTAACAATTACATATAACAACACAAGTAATGTCGGATTCCGATTTGCTCTTTTTAATAAAATTATAGGTTTAAGAGAATATGGTTTTAATGATTATTTAGCTCCTACTTTAAATGAGGAACTTACAATTACAAGAACCATGTGGCCTCTACCAGGAATATATGCACTGCAATATTTAAACCCTTTTACAGAAGAAGTTTTTGAAACAAGAGATTTAGTGGTAACACAACAGTAAAACACTATTAAAAACGAAAGCTCACCTTAATTAGGATGAGCTTTTTTTTCAAACAAAATTTGTAACTATAATTTTATTATCTCTTCAAATTTTGGCAAAGTAAATATATTATCATCTATTTTCATATCCTCATATTTTAGAGCTGTAAATACCATATGAACCATAACTTGCTTTAGTTCTATTTTTAAAGGTAAGCTATTTGTCTTTTTCAAAAATTCTTCAAAATGGCTAAACTTATGTCCTGCATATAACTTTGGATCTATTTTTAAGTAACCTTCATTGTACCAATATGAAACCTCACCTTGTTCTGATATTATTGTTATTTTTTTACAATCTATATCCAAAACCTTTTCTGTAGTCTCGTATTCTTTTATTTCTACAATAGCATCTTTATTTTCTTTAGTATTATAAGTAGCTGCTACATTAGTTCCTTCTTCCCAATTATATAATAAGGCTTCCGTTGGTTTGTAAAGTTGAAACGAAGATTTACCATTTACAGAAACTTCAGAAAGGTAATTAGATTCTTTATATGTATATTTTTGAATCATATACTCTACACCCCCTAATTTTTCTTTCATTTTTTGATTCCAATCTTCATCAGAAATCTTGTCAGGTATGGGGTTTTTTGTATCTAATCGGTATTCAATTTTACCTTCAAAAGATTGTGCGTAAGAAAACGTGCTAGCAAGTAATAAAAATGCAATAATCGATTTTAAAAATATATTCTTCATCATAACAAATAAATTATTCTAATGATAAATATAATAACTTAAGCTTATCCTTTTTTCTTTTTTTCTGAAATAAATATTTTACGAATCAACTGCTTAAAGTTATCAAAATCATAAGAATACGAAAGACCAATACCTTGTGTGTAACCATCCGTTTCTCCTATAAATTGAATGTCATTTTGCTTGTTAAAAATAGTAGCTCTTAAGGTTCCATCTTCATTTAAAAGAAAATCTATTTGCACATCTCCTATTACAACCGACTCGCTAACTCCGCCAATTGGCACCCCTACTTTTCCGTTAATTAAAATACGATTACTAATTTGTGTGGTCACCGAAACTCCAAAACGATCTGATATTTCTTGATCTTGAGTATCATCTCCCTGTTGATAATCTAGTCCAATTTTAAACTTGTCTTCTTCATCTGAAAAAATACTGTTAACCAAACTTGAAGCTCTTTCTACAAGGTTACCCGTAATAACATTTTGTCCAATAATATCATCACTAAAAAATTGTCCTTGTGTAATTAATGATAATGCCTGTCTTTCTTTCGTTGTTCTGTCTGAAAGCAAAAAGTCTAATTCACTTTCTACTACCGAATTAATTGTTGGAAATTCAATATCGAAACTTAAATCAGGTTTTAACAATTCTCCTTGTAAAATTGTTACAACTTCAACATCTAATTTTCTATTTACCGATGAGTTTTCTAGTAAAATAGCAGGGTTTGCATTCGTTTTATAAACTGCCGATAAATTTAATATTGCCCCTGTTGGACTACCGTTCCAGTTAATACTACCTCCTGATAACACATCAAATCGTTTGGTTAAAATTCCTCCGTATTTAAAATCATAGGTTCCTTCATAGGCAACAAAATCTCCCCACATATTAAACTTACCATTGGTATTAATTTCAATTAATAAAGTTCCTGCTCCGTAACCTTTTAATGTGCTCCCTGATTCTTTATCTACTACAACTTCTACTTCGGCATTTCTATTTAAATCTAATTCAAACTGAAGTTCTAAACCTTTAACATCATCAAAATATATTGTTTTCCCTAACTGACGCTCTTTTTTTTCTTGAGGAGTTATAAAATGTACAAATGAGTTATCCCCTACTGATTCGGCATCACTAATTGGAATTTTAAATTTTGTACCCTCACTACTAGATGCTATTACCGAAATTAACAATTGATCTGTTGGACCTTTTACCGTTGCTTCTCCTTTTATAAATGCAGTACCATAGTACAAGTCATTATCAACTTCTTTAGTATCTAAAACCAATAAGCGATCACTTTCTAATTTTAAATCTAGTTTCCAATTTTGAAATTTAAAATGAGAAATATCTCCATTTAATCTTCCTTTGGTTTTATACTTTGAGTCAGTAACTAATGTGTTATCAAACTTAATATCTTGTTTAGACAAAATTACTTTAGAGCCTTGTTCTGCATCTAAATCTACATTTAAATAAGGAAATGTTAAACCTGCATCATTTAAACTTAATACTCCATTAATATCTGGATTGTTATAATTCCCCGTAAGGGTTGCCTTACCATCTACTGTACCTCTTAAATTAGATAATACAATTCCTCCTAAAGGACTAAATGGTTCTAAACTGAATTTATTAAAAAGAATATCTAAATCTATTTTAGGTTCTCTTTTTTCAACATCAATTATTCCCTTAACTGCTACTGTTTCGTTTTCTCTATTAATTAAATTAGAGTTAATTACATACTTTGTTAATTCTTCATTACCTACTACGTTTAAAAACAATTCGCCTAACGGGAGGTCATTCAATATAAAATCGGATATAGTTACGTTAGATTCCGGAAAATATGCTCCATTTTTTTGTAAAACAGATAAATCTCCATTAATAACACCTTTATAACTTAAACTATCAATATGCGGTGTTACTTTTTCTAAATCAACATTTGCAAAATTAATTTTAAAATCTTTAAATGACTTACCGTTTTTAACACCATTTAAAACAATACGTTCTTTATTATGATTTATCTTAATAGAATCAACTTTTACTTTTTTAAATTTTTCTGAAAATTCAATTAAATGTTTTGTGTCATCTTTTTCATTGACATTCCATTTATTTCCTTTTATGGTTGCTGCAGATTTTTGAATTCCGAAAACAGAATTACTAAACTCATTAATGGTATGAAAAACATTTAAATCGAAATTATCTGTCTTTTTTAAGCCTCCTTTAAATTCAGAACGCATATAAAGCGTATCGTTTAAAGAAACGTTTAATAAACTAAAGTCTGAAATAGGATATTTACCGTTATTTAACTTATCTACTGTTACGTATGCGTTATATAAGGGATTAGTGTTATCTATTTGAAAAATTACTTTTTCTAAACTACTGTCGTGTATTTTAATTTCAGGAGATTCAAAATCTATTTTAAATTTAGAATCATCACTCGATACATTCCCTTTAATAAAAGTATTAGAACCAAAATCAATATCTGGATAAAATACATCTACAATTTTATTGTAAATCTTTAAATCAAAATTTAAGTATTCAAAGTCAGTATAAACTTCAGGCTGGTAATTTTTATATAAACTAGCTAATGAATTCTGAAATAAATTTGGAACATTTTTAATTTTAAATTTACCAGTAACAACACCATTAATTATGTCTGGACTATTGACTTTTAATGTTCTTTCGTTTTCCTTATTAAAAGCAGAACTTATTTTAAAATCTTTGAAATCGTAAGAATTGTTCTGATTTAAGTAGTTTGTGTTTTTAAAACTAATTTCTCCATAAGCATCATCTACGGATGTTCCTTTAAGTTTTGCTACAATGCTTCCTTTAAGCTTCGAAATAGAATCTCTCTTAAATAAGTTTAATTTATTAAAATCTATATTTTCTACTTCAGCAGAAAAATCATAATCATTTTCTAACTCGTTAATATTAACTAAACCATTAAAAGTTAATTTAAAGTTAGGATCATGAGATTTTACTTTTCCATCGAAAATTGGATCTTTAATTTTCCCTTTTACTTCAATATTTCTATAATTATAGCCCTTAAATTCAAATTCAGAAAAATGTCCTTCGATATTGGTGTCACTCTCTTTAAAAAAGAAACCTTTACCATCAATATCTAAATCAAAAGATGTTTTACCTAAATATTTATTGCTAGAAAATTTTCCTAAATCAAAATCAAAAACATTTAAATTTCCTTTATAAGTAGCATCTTTAGTAGAATCAAAATTGTTCATTTTTAAAAGTGCATTTGCTACTCCTAAATCAGTATAAACATTACCATCTAAATCCACACTAGTTGGCGTAGCTTCAACATCACCAATAATATTAATAGCTCCAAATCTTTCTAACTCTTCTGGTAATTTGTTTTTTAATAATGGTGGCAACAATCTTACTAAATCATTTTTTGTAGCCTGAAGTTTTGTTACACTTCCTGTAACTTTAAAATCGTTATATAAATCGGGAGACATTGAATTAAATAAATGTAAATCTCCTTCAATTCCTGAATTAGATAAACCCGACATTTTTAAATTAGTTAATTTAAAATCATTAATAGTTCCATCCATTAATGTTTTAATATCAATAATTCCTTTTGTTCCAAACTTCTTATAGAAGGTTCTTAAATCTTTTAAAGCAATTTTACTATTGTCAATATTTGCATCAAGAACAACTCTATTATTAAAATCAGAAAAGTCATTTTTCTTATAATAAAAATCAACATCACCTTTTACATTAGAATCTTCAAGACTTTTTAACACAACATTTTTAAAACTCATTACACCTGTATATAGGTGTACTTGCGTAGTTAAATTGGTTACATTAATCTCATTGTTATATAAAAATGCTAACCGGTTCGAGTTTATTTTAACATCGCTTCCATCAACTATAAAATTTTCTCCTTCAAAATCTATATTTTTAATGTCTATAATAGGCGTATCTATTATATTTTCAGTAATAAAAGTAAAACCTGAATTTTTAATACGAACGGTATTTACATCTATAACAAATGGTTTACTTTTTTTCTTTTTTGAAACAAATGAATTTGCAAAATAAAGTAAATTATCTAGAGGTTCTCCTTTATATACCTTAACATCAAATTGTCCTCCATCTATATAAACATTTGATAACTGCCCATTACCTTTTAAAAGTTCATTAAAATTTAAGATGGAAGTTGATAAAGTTGCTGCCCTAATTAAAGTGTCTTTATGATGATCTTTAATTAGTATATCATGAATATTTATTGCCCCCGAAAAACCAATATCAACAGCCTTAACATTAATATCAGTATTATATTTTTCATTTACAAAAGTAGTTGCTTTAACAGCTGCCCATGACTGCACTTTTGGTATAGAAAACACCATTATTAACAGCAAAAACAATAGTAAAACTACTGCTAAAGAGCGAAAGAATATATTAGTAAGCTTTTTGATGAAAAATAAGTTTTAACTTTGCACAATATTAACAAATTCTATACCTAAATCCGCATAATGGTTTCACAAAATGTGTATATTTTAGCAATCGAATCTAGTTGCGATGATACTGCTGCTTCTATATTAAAAAACAACGAAGTTTTATCTAATGTTGTTGCAACACAAAAGGTACATGAACAATACGGAGGTGTGGTGCCTGAACTAGCTTCTAGAGCTCACCAACAAAATATTGTACCTGTAGTAGATCAAGCTCTTAGTCAAGCTGGAATTACTAAAAAAGACCTTAACGGAATTGCTTTCACTAAAGGTCCTGGACTTATGGGTTCTTTACTAGTAGGCGTTTCTTTTGCTAAATCTTTAGCTATGGCATTAAAAATTCCGTTAATAGATGTTAACCATATGCAAGGTCACTTATTAGCTCATTTTATAGAAGGAGCTAGTTCAAGTATACCCGAATTTCCTTTTTTAGGAGTAACTATTAGTGGAGGGCATACACAAATTGTAAAAGTAACCAGCCATTTTAATATGGAGGTTATTGGAGAAACTATTGACGATGCTATTGGTGAAGCTTTTGATAAAAGTGCCAAAACTTTAGGTCTACCTTATCCTGGCGGTCCTTTAATAGATAAATACGCCCAACTTGGTAACCCAAAAGCATTTCCTTTTACTAAACCAAACGTAAAAGATTTAAACTTTAGCTTTAGTGGTTTTAAAACAGCAGTATTATACTTTATTCAAAAGCAAACAAAAGAGAACCCTAATTTTATTGATGAAAATTTAAATGATATTTGTGCTTCTATACAGCACACTTTAACCAATATAGTTTTAGATAAATTAAAAAAATCCGTTAAGCAAACTGGTATTAAGACAATAGCTATAGGTGGTGGTGTTTCTGCTAATTCTGGTATTCGTAATATTTTATTAGAAGCAGAAAAAAAACACCATTGGAAAGTTCATATCCCTAAATTTGAATATACAACCGATAACGCTGCTATGATTGGTATTACCGGTTATTATAAATATTTAAATAATGACTTTTCTGATTTAAGTGTAACTGCTGCAGCACGAAGTAAATTTTAAACTATGCAATTATTCTTTAACGAAACAATTAAGTTTGATGACAATTCTATTACTTTTTCAAAAGAAGAAAGTAAACATATTGTAAAAGTTCTACGTAAAACAGAAGGAGATTTTCTTTACATAACTAACGGAAAAGGGTATTTATTTAAAGCTGAAATTACTTTAGCAACAACAAATAAAACCATAGCACAAATTACAGAAACAGAATTTCAAGAAAAATCAAATTTAAATATTCATTTAGCTGTAGCCCCTACCAAAATGAATGATCGTTACGAATGGTTCTTAGAAAAAGCTACAGAAATTGGAATTCAAGAAATAACACCTATTATTTGTGATCATAGTGAACGTAAGGTTATAAAAGTAGATCGTTATAGAAAAATTATTCAAAGTGCCACTAAACAATCTTTAAGGTTTCATATGCCAATAATTAATGATTCTATCACAATAGCTGAATTCATTAAAAATCATAATAACGAAACTCTATTAATTGCACATTGCGAAGAAACAGACAAAAAAAGTTTAAAAGACGTTTTAAACGACAATTCTAGTTACAACTTTACTATACTTATTGGACCTGAAGGTGATTTTTCTACTAAAGAAATAGAACTTGCTATAAACAACAATTACCAGCCTGTCACCTTAGGAAAAACAAGACTTAGAACAGAAACTGCTGCAGTTGTTGCCACACATAGCATTGTATTTTCTAAAGAATAAATTATTTAAATTTAAATATTGTCTTATTATTTACGTTATAAATTATTAGCTTAACCAATATTATCATCAATAATAAAGCATGAATTTTTTTAAAACAATAAGTATAATCGCATTTATAACTTCTATTATATCTTGCGATACAGAAGATTCAAGAACACCTTTAGGTATTAATGTATCGGCAGGTAATTTTGATATTGAAATATTCGATAATCCTGAAGAAGATCTTATAATAGGAAACTTAATTGCCTTTGCAAGCGATGGTTCTGAAGTAACTTTCGAAATTGTTTCAGAAACTCCTGAAGGAGCATTAAACATAAATGAAACTACTGGAGAAATTACAATTTCAGATGTTAGCCTTTTTAACTTTAATGAAAATCCTGAAATAAACGCAACAGTAAACGCCGTATCAGGAGCAGTTGTTAATGATATAGAAATAAGTATTTTATTAAACCCAGACAGGAGTGTTTTAATAGACTTTATTGAAAACAACACTGACCCTATTTTTAATTGGGATATTAATACGGATATTACTACTTGGGATGGTGTTACACTAGTAGATAACCATGTAACGGAATTAGATTTAACCAACGCAAATCTAACTACTGTACCTGAATCTATTTCAAATTTTTCAGAAATTACAAGTCTAAATTTAAGTAACAATATTATCACTACAATTCCTGAATCAATATCTAATTTACAAACATTAACTTTTTTAGATATTTCTGAAAATCAAATAACCGAATTAGCCGGTAACATTTGTACTGTTTTTAATTTTGATGAAGAATCTTTTACTAAAGATGAAGATGCTATTTGTATGGAGTTAGAAACAGAAACAGAAACAGAAACAGAAACAGAAACAGAAACAGAAACAGAAAAAGAAACAGAAACAGAAACAGAAACAGAAACAGAAACAGAAACAGAAACAGAAACACAAACAGAAACAGAAACAGAAACAGAAACAGAAACAGAAACAGAAACAGAAACAGAAACAGAAAC
>CAZJGP010000174.1:0-26112 GCA_964545595.1 uncultured Flavobacteriaceae bacterium
AATGATCAAGATATTTTAGATAATTATCAGTTTGCAAAAAATAATAGATTAGATCAAATAGACAGTTTACCTCAAGGCTTTTTAAGTAGAGTGTATGAAACTTTAGTTAAATTATGGTCAGTTGATACCTGGGCTTGGTTATCTATTGTATTTATAATATTATTTGTTGCTGCATTTGTATTCTTTTATAAAGCAAAGTTTGCTCAAGAAAGAAAACTACTATTTGGTGCTTGGACACTTAGCTTAATCGTTAGCATGTTATGTTTAGTATTTGCTTTCCAAACAGAAAACTATCAAGCAAACACAAAATTTGCCATTGTATATGCAAATGAAATAAATATTCAGAGTGAACCTAATTTACGCTCTGAAACGGTTTTTAAGCTTCATGAAGGTACTAAAGTACAAGTTATGGACGTTGTTGAAGATTGGAAACAAATAAAGCTTACAGACGGTAAAACAGGATGGATTCCTAGAAAGGTTCTTAAAGAAATATAAAACTTTATTTATCACAAATTAAAAAGCCCAATTCATTTAAATGAATTGGGCTTTTCGTGTTAATTACTCTTTTTTTTAAGATATATTTCTTGATTAAATTCTTTAACTATTAAATCAATATTCTTAACCAATTCATGGTATAAACCTGGTTCATAAACACCCTTTTTAAACTCATAACTTGAAACAATTTGAAGTTTATACTCTGATAACATATTGTAAGATGATCTTATAGATACCAGTTCATTGTCTTTAAATAAGCTCTCAGGCATCTCTACAATTTCATATAATTCAGGAATACTTATATTAATTATAAACTGTTTTTTAGATGGGTAAATAAAGTCTACAGGATATGAGCGCTCTTCTTCAACTAATAAATTTTCATTAATAGGAAAACTCATATAAGGTTTAAAAATTAAAAACTCATCTAACTCATTTAGCTCTTTCTCCACCTTTAATGAATACTCAAAAGACTTAAGTGTATTATCACTGTTTTTTATTTTAATATTCTTAATAACATCAAATTCATCTGAGTAATATTTTTTAACTTTTAATGAATCATTTAAAAATTTACTTCTAAATTTTTGAGCTATAAAGTCTGTATTTCTTGTGTTAATTGATGATTTAATTTTTTTAGATGACAAATCAATTTCACTTTGAATCAAAATTTGTTCTAACGATGGTAAGTTATACTTTATATTTATCCAATTATCTTCTTGTGATTTATTTACTAAAAGCCCATAATCATTAATACATTTTGTAGGTATTAAATTATATTTTAATTCTTTTAAAGTTCCATCTGTAAGAAATGATGTTTCAGTTTTAACAAAAACTATCACATTATTTAATAAAGAAGAAAAAGGATAACTAAAATTAATTTTACCGTGATCCCTTGTACTAATTATAGTTGGCGTAGCTTCAATACCTGCTTCATTTAGCAATGCTGTTAAAAATAAATTTATACTAGCAGAACTACCTGTTTTTGTTTTATAAAATTGTTTAGCTGATACATTACTATATTTTGAATAGTTACCATTCCAATGAAAACTATTTTTAACATAATCAACTAACTTAATCAGTTTTTCTTCCTCACTTAAACCAGTAATATCAATTTCTTCAGCTAATATTTTTTTAGCAATTTTATTTGATCTTTTTAAATATGTTCCAAATAAATTATGCTCTAATAAATCTTTCCTTAATGCTTTCCATGTAGAAGTAATTTTTTTTACCTGACCACTAGGCTGTATAACTTTTGATAATTGAAATTTTATTTTTTTTACATAATCATTACTACTTGTTATGTAATTTTCGTTTTTAAAAGCTTCTACGTTATTTAATGCAAATGTATGTGTGTAATTTTTATACGTTATTCCAAAATTTGTAAAAGATTTTTTACTCTTAATAGAAGTTTCAATATCAAATTTATCTATAGCTTGTCTAGAGGTTGCATACTCATAAAAAGGAACCATATGAACTTTATATTCACTATAAAGAGTTGGTATTTTATTCTGAAACTCCCAATTAACTAAATTATACTTAAAAGGAGATACTATTTCATACTCAAATTCAATAATTGAACCTGCTTTCACATTGGGGAACACAAACTTTTTTTGATCCCAATTATCATTAATTTTTTCTTCAAAAACATTTGACTTTTCTACATATTGATTAATAATTTTATTGTTTACTACATTATAAGTACAAGCTTTTAATTTAACTAACCGTTCTTTATTTCCTATTTTATCGTGGTATAATGAAATACTAACTTCGGTAGGATTATCTTCAGAATCTTTTAAAATTTTAATACGTCTGTGTCTTTTAAACCTAATATCAAAATTATCATGATATTTTTCAAATTTTGATTCACCTATATCAAATAAAATTACTGAATTAGCTAAAGAATCATTAGAACAAGTTTTTAAATTTATTTCTTCTTCAGAAAACTTTCCAAAAACATATTTATCTTCTTGTGAAAAAAGACTATAAGAGGCTATTAACAATATGTAAAAAAGTAATTGCTTCATTTAAAGATTTATTTTTTTAAGATTAATGAAATATTTTTTTGATTGTTTTTAATAGATTGTATAAAATCATAAAAAGCCTTATAATCTTCAATACTATAATCTCCTTTAAAGATTGTCAGCTTTTCCTTAAAAACTAAAGAATTACCTAGTTCATCAACTTTAAAAGAATAATTTCCAAAATTGTTAACTAAATTAAATTCATTTATTTTTTTTATGCTTGAGTAATCAAAATTTGACAAGTCATATTTAGAAATCAATTCATAATTAATTGGTCTATTAAACCTTATTATGTTTTTTCTATTTATTGGTGATTTAAATTTTTTCAATTCAATTACTGGAGGTTTGATAGCTGTAATATTTCCTATCTTTTTAATGGATTTATTAAGAGAACCTTCAGCTTGAATTTTAATAAATTTACCTTCATAATTTTTATCATCAATAGACCAATCATCTAATATGTGATTTTTTAAAGGAATGCTATTGAAAATTTCATTTTCTAACTTTTCACGATCTGATTTTAAATTTAAATATGAATATTTTTCAAACTCTTTTGATCTAAGAGTTTTATTCATTTGATATAGAAAATTATCATTATCATCTAATCTGAAAGAAAAATCAACTTTATTTAAAACGTCTTGAATAGACATTTTTGGCATTTCAATAATTTTACTTTTATGTTCCTCAATCCATAAAGCTTTTTTATTTTGAATTGAAGTACCTATGTAATTAAAAGGGCTATTTTTAGATGTGTTTTCTAAAAATAGCTTTTTATCACCTAAGTTAACACCTAAAATAACATGATTAAACTGACTTGAAGGCAACTCTGATTTTAATTTAGGCCTGTTTCCTGAGTTTATTAAAACATAATTAGACTTTATGTTAGAATATTCTAACAAAGCCTTCATATAAGTTGTTAAAGCTTTACAGTCACCATATTTATTATTACAGACATAAGAAGCTGGATAGGATTCATAACCACCATAATTAATAGATACATTTACATATTCTGTGTTTTTTTGTAAATACTTATAAAGTGCTTTTATTTTATCTAGATCATTAGTTTTATTAACTATTAGAGAGTCTACTTTTGTTTTTTCATTACCAGTAAGTTCTACTTTATTTTTATTTAATTCTAAAAACCAATCTCCATAATTACTCCAACTAGATTGATTACCCTTAACACCATAAAAAAAATCTACTGGTGTAATAATAACACTAGGAACTGTTTCATAAAAAACAGGAGAGAAATTTTCGTCATTTGTTCCTTTAATCTTATCTAAATTCCACTCTAATTTTAGTCTATTATCAACTTTGTGTTCTTTGAAATTTAAATTGTCCGACGCTATTAAATTAAATTTTAAATCTGAAGGTATATCGACTTCTAATTTACTTAAGACAGGTGTATATGAATTATTAAAATTTGGATACCAATAACTGATATAAAAAAAGTTTTCATTAGATTCTTGATAACTGTATTTTATAGTATAAGGATATACGTTATGGAAAAGTTTTATTTCAGAAACTAGATCATCTTGATGAAATGTGCTACTTGAAAACCGAGACCTAGTCAAGATATTTTTTCTCTTCAGCTTATATACTATTTTTCCAGTTTTATCAGTTATTTCAGCATACAATATTTTAAAATCACTATTTTTCTCATGAGGCAAATAAATTTCACCTAAATAAGCTTCTTCTTTATTATTAATTTTTAAAGTCCTTTCAACTGTAGTTGTAAGTTTATCATTATTGTAAATAATTTTTGTTTTATCAAGTAGAATTTGGGTATACGATTGTAAGAAAAAAAAGAAAACAAAAATAATTGATAAATAGATATTCATAGGTTGTACTTGTAACGGCAACGAATATAAATAATTAACTTTTATAGAATAATTAAAACTTATAATATCTATAATGTCCTATAATTTTATATTTAAAAAGGCAATCTTCTAATACTTGTCCTCCGCCTATATTATGAACAATTAGGTTACGTTTATTATCAATAGATTTTTTATTTACAACAATACCTATGTGAGTAATTGCTCCTCCGAGATTCCAACAAACAATATCACCTGGTAAATAGTCATTTCCATTATTTGTAATTGGTTTACCTGCACCTTCTCTCTCAAAGTAAGTCATTAAATTAGGGACCCTTCTATGATCAATATTTTTATCTGTAGACTTAAGACCCCATAGCTTTGGATAAACATTAAAGTTTTTTAGCATATCCTCATGAACCATTTGTTGTAAGTCAACACCTATTTTTCGATAAGCACGAATTACAACATCAGTACAAACACCTTTACCTATTGGTACATCTCCATTAGGATAATCTATAGAAAAATAGCTAGAATCGTAAACTACCTCTTGATTAGTTAACTCTAATGCACAATTAGACAATTCTTGAGCTGAATCTGTGATTTGACTAAAACATAGATTAAAAGAAAGGAAGAATGTTATTAGAATAATATTTTTCATATATAAAATTATAACTACTCTAATATAAAAAGAAAAAGACCCTAATTCATAATTGAATTAGGGTCTTTAAAATAAGTTTATAAAAACTTAGACAATCTTAATTATTCAAAGCTTCTGCTCCACCAACGATCTCTAAAATTTCATTAGTAATAGCTGCTTGTCTTGCTTTGTTATAAGATAATTTAAGTGAATCTCTTAACTCAGTAGCATTATCTGTTGCTTTATGCATTGCTGTCATACGTGCACCGTGCTCTGAAGCGAAAGAATCGCGTAATGCTTTGTAGAATTGTACCTTTAATGACTTAGGTATTAACTCTTCTATTATTTCTTCTTTAGAAGGCTCAAAAATGTAATCTGATGCAACTTCTTCAGTACTTTCTTCAGCTTGAACTAAAGGTAAAAATTGTTCACGTGCAACATTCTGTGTAGCGGCATTTATAAATTGGTTATAAACCAAAACAATTTTATCGTAAGTTCCTTCTAAATAAAAACTCATTAATTTTTCAGCAATTTTAGCTGAATTATCAAAAGTCAACTCATCAAAAATAGTATTGTCATTTTCGATAATAGTATTTTCTTTAGAAATAATATCATTAGCCTTTTTTCCTAAAGTAATAAAATCAACTTTTTTATCTGTATAAATTTCATTTACTAATGCTTTAGAAGCTTTAATAATATTAGTATTAAAAGCACCTGCTAATCCTCTATTAGAAGAAATAGCAACTACAAGGACTTTTTCAACAGTTCTTTCTGTACTAAATGGACTTGCTTGTTCTCCTTCTAATGAAGCACTTAAACTTTGTAAAAGCTCTGTTAATTTTTCTGAATAAGGACGCATAGATTGAATAGCATCTTGTGCTTTACTCAATTTAGCAGCAGAAACCATTTTCATGGCACTAGTAATCTGCATCGTAGATGATACCGATTTAATCCTATTCCTAAGTTCTTTTAAATTTGCCATTATTCTATTTAGTATTAAGTAAATAGTATAAAGTAAATAGCACATAATATAATGTACTATTTACTCTTTACTTGGTACTAATTGTATTTCTTAGAAACTTCTTTTGCTGTTTCAACTAAAACATCAATAACATCATCAGTTAATTTACCTTTCTTTAAAGTATCTAATGAATCTCTATGCTTAGCGTTTAGGTATTCGATATAATCTCTTTCGAATTCTTTTACTTTCTCTACTGGAACATCTCTTAATAAGTTCTTAGAACCAGCATATACAATTGCAATTTGATCCTCAACAGTGTAAGGGTCATTTTGTGCTTGCTTTAATATTTCTACGTTACGTTTTCCTTTTTCAATTACATTTAATGTAGCTGCATCAAGGTCAGAACCAAACTTAGCAAAAGCTTCCAATTCACGGAACTGTGCTTGATCAAGTTTAAGAGTACCTGCTACTTTCTTCATTGATTTAATCTGAGCTGAACCACCTACACGAGATACCGAGATACCTACGTTAATTGCCGGACGTACACCAGAGTTAAATAAATCAGACGTTAAGAATATTTGCCCATCCGTAATCGAAATTACGTTTGTTGGAATATATGCTGATACATCACCTGCTTGCGTTTCAATAATTGGTAATGCTGTTAATGAACCACCACCTTTAACAACATCTTTCAATGAGTCTGGTAAATCATTCATGTTCTTAGCAATTTCATCATCATTGATAACTTTTGCTGAACGCTCTAATAAACGAGAGTGTAAATAGAATACATCTCCTGGGTATGCCTCACGTCCTGGTGGTCTTCTTAATAATAAAGATACCTCACGGTAAGCTACGGCTTGCTTTGATAAATCATCAAATACAATTAAAGCTGGTCTACCAGTATCTCTAAAGTACTCACCAATTGCAGCACCTGCAAATGGAGCATATACTTGCATTGGAGCAGGATCAGCTGCGTTAGCAGCTACAATTGTAGTATATGCTAAAGCTCCTTTATCTTCTAACACCTTTGCAATGTTTGCTACCGTAGAGGCCTTTTGACCAATGGCAACATATATACAATATACAGGCTCACCTGCATCGTAAAAGTCTTTTTGATTTAAGATAGTATCAATACAAACAGTAGTTTTACCTGTTTGACGGTCACCAATAACCAACTCACGTTGACCACGACCAACTGGTACCATTGCATCGATAGACTTAATTCCTGTTTGTAATGGCTCTGTTACAGGCTGACGGAATACAACTCCAGGAGCTTTACGCTCTAAAGGCATTTCGTAAGTTTTTCCTTCAATAGGACCTTTACCATCAATAGGGTTACCTAATGTATCTACAACACGACCAACAATACCTTCTCCAACTTGGATAGAAGCAATACGCTCTGTTCTTTTTACAGTATCTCCTTCTTTTACATCGATAGAAGATCCTAAAAGTACAACACCAACGTTGTCTTGTTCAAGGTTCAATACAATTCCTTCCAATCCACTATCGAACTGAACTAATTCACCGTATTGTGCGTTAGATAAACCGTATACACGAGCAATACCATCACCCACTTGTAATACCGTTCCTACTTCATCAAGTGAAGCTGTAGCTTCAAAACCTGATAATTGTTGCTTTAAAATTGCTGATACTTCAGCAGGATTTACTTCAGCCATTACTAATCTATTTTTAGATATTTAATATTTCACTTACGTGAAATAATAATTAACAGAATACTATTATTATAATTTATTTTCATAAGAAGTATCTTTAAAAGACCTTCTTAAATTTGATAATTGACTTGCTATACTAGCATTGTATTGTAAATCGCCTACACGAAGTACAAAACCTCCAATAATACTTTCGTCAACTATGCTTTTTAAAGTAACATCCTTACCATTAGTAAGTTCTTTTACTTTAGATAATATTTGAGTTTCAAGCTCACCTGATAATGGTACTGCAGTAGTTACTATAGCAACCTCAGCCCCTTTATCTTGTTCATACAATGCAATAAAACTTAAAGCAACTTCATCTAAAATAGATAAACGCTTATTACTAGCTAAGCTATCAAATAAACCTATACTAATTGTTCCTGCATTTGCAAAAATAGCTTTTAACGAAGCTACTTTTTGTTCCACTTTAACTAGTGGGCTACCTAAAACATCTTTTAGCTCTTCGCTATTAGAAACTGTTTTCTGGATTTGTTGCATATCTGCAAATACTGTATCCGCTACATTTTGTTCCTTAGCTAAATCTAAAATTGCTTGGGCGTATCTTACTGCTGCTCTACTCATAACTAAATTAGTTTAAGGTTACATCTTTTAATAAAGAAGATACCAACTCTAATTGTTTGTTTTTGTCAGCTAATTCACTTTTAACAACTTTTTCAGCAATATCTACTGAAATACTAGCTACTTGATTTTTTAAATCAGCAACAGCTGCTTTCTTTTCAGCAAGAATAGTTTCTTGTGCTTGTTTTACAACTTTTTCAGCTTCTGCCTCTGCTTCTTCTTTTGCTATCGCAATCATAGAAGTTTTTAACTCACGAGCTTCTTTTAACATAGTATCGCGCTCAGCACGTGCTTCGTTTAAAATACGTTCGTTATCTGCTTGTAAATTTTGTAAATCTTTTTTAGCGTTTTCAGCAGCATCTAAGGCACTTTGAATACCTTCTTCTCTGTCATTTAAACTATCTAAAATAGGTTTCCAAGCAAATTTTCTCATTAAAAATATTAATATTAATAAGATGATTGCTTGCATTACAAACAAACCTGGAGAAAAATCGTTTAATAAATTCATTTTTTACAATTTATTGTTTTGTTCAATTAGTTTGAAAAACATTTCCTGTAACCAACCGTTACAGGAAAATGCTAGTTCTTTTTGGATTAAGCTCCTAAGATTAATGCACCGAATGCAAGACCTTCTAAAAGCGCTCCAATAATAATCATTGCAGTTTGGATTTTACCAGCTGCTTCAGGTTGGCGTGCGATTGCGTCCATTGCTGAACTACCGATTTTACCTAATCCTAATCCACCTCCGATTACGATTAAACCTGCTCCTACTAAATTTGGAATAGTCATACTAAAATAATTTATAAATAATTAAACAAATTCTCTTTTACTCTTTCTTAATGGTGGTCGTGTTCTTCTACCGCCATACCAATAAATAATGATGATAACATCGTAAAAATAAAGGCCTGTAAGAAAGCTACTAATAATTCAATTAATGAGATGAACATCGTTAATAAAAACGATACTCCAAACCCACCTGCAACACCTAAAGCTTCTCTAGCTGTATATGCTACTGCTACTAACCCCATTACTACTGCGTGACCAGCTGTAATGTTTGCAAATAAACGAATCAATAATGAAAATGGTTTTGTAAACATTCCCATAATTTCAATTGGCATTAAAACAATTTTCATTGGTACCGGTACTCCTGGCATCCATAAAATGTGTTTCCAATATTCTTTATTTGCTGTAAATGTAGTTATTAAAAAAGTAAAGACTGCTAAACATACCGTTATTGCAATATTTCCTGTAACATTAAATCCTAGTGGTGTTAAACCTAATAAGTTCAAAATCCAGATAAAAAAGAAAACCGTTAAAAGGAATCCCATATACTTCCTGTATTTCTTTTCTCCAATATTTGGTCTAGCAATTTCGTCACGTACATAAATTACTAAAGGTTCTAAAACTCTTGCAAAACCTGTTGGTATAGCTCCTTTTTTATATCCTCTTGCTAAGCTTGTAAATCCTAAAAACATTAGTAAACCTGCTACTAACATACCTACAACACTTTTTGTTATAGAAAAATCCCATACTTTACGAGCATTCGTTGGGTGGTGTTCCGCATCGTAACTAATAGAAGATGCACTAGCATCTAACTCATAAATTTTAGAATGTACTTTAGCTAATTTTGTTCCTTTTTTAGAAACTATATGAGTACCATCATCGTTATGATAAAATTCAGAAGACATGAAAGTAATTAAACCTTTACTCGACCAAACTATTACTGGTAATGAAAAACCAACGTGTTTACGAGCTTCTCCATGTTCTCCACCATAAGAAAAAAGGTGAAAATCATGTGAATCTGCTAAGTGATGTGCTTTATAAGCATCTATTTCAGATTTTGTATCAACAGCTCCCTCATGAGATGCCATAGCATGATGATCAGTACTATGTTCTTCGGTATGTTGTACTGGACTTTCATTACTTGAAAACGCAAAATTACTTGAAAAAGCAAGAATTGCTGTCGCTAAAATTTTACCAAAATGTTTTACCATGTGTGAAATCTATGAAAAATGAGCTCTAAATTTGGGGGCAAAACTACGTATTTTATTCAAAAAATAAAGCAAGAATTTCTTTTTTTTCCAAATAGAAAGCAAAACAATTTTTTTATTCTTTTTTACTTGGTTGATTTATGTTGATTAATGGCACTATTTTTACCAGTAAAAATATTAGATAAATGAAGTAAAGTATTAAAATTATGTACTTAAGAATTGGTTGATCTGCCATTTCAGGTTTATACGCATTTATAAAAGCTCCTAAAAAAATCATTTTAAGAACTAAAAAACCAAGCACTACAAAACCAACAATTTCATAAAAAAACTGTCCAATATAATATGCTACTAAATATATTATTATTGAAAAACCTCCTAATAGTAAATGTTGAAAAATTACAGGGACAGTTTCTTTAATAGAAAAAGCTGGTAATACTACCCAAAAATGTAATGAAAAAAGAATAATTATAAGACCAGCAAAATGTAATAGTGATTTCAATTTAATTTATTTTGAAAATTTAGTTACTTGGACTATTACACTAATTATAGCTATAAAAACAGCTGCTAGTGTTATCCAAGTTGCATAAAAAGGTTCTGTATGTTTATATTTGGTATCAAGCCATTCTCCTAACCAAGAACCACCATATATAAAAGCTCCCATTTGAATACCAATACCTGTAAAGATAGCAAAGTTTTTAAGCGGACTTTTCGCCATTCTTATTTTTATTAATAGACTTAACATTACCCTTCATAGTACATGTTGCATTAAAATTAGCTCCAGGTTCTACGGCTAACTTTCCTATAACAACTTCTCCATCAA
Organism: uncultured Flavobacteriaceae bacterium; assembly: GCA_964545595.1. Lineage (GTDB taxonomy): Bacteria > Bacteroidota > Bacteroidia > Flavobacteriales > Flavobacteriaceae > Aquimarina. Next base: position 11,034 of record CAZJGP010000174.1, read on the forward strand.
TTTGTGCGTTTGATTTTAATGAAAGGGTGTCTACTATTTTCATTTTACCTGAAAAGCTCCCTTCAAAGTCGGCATTTTCACATTCTAAAATACCTATAATACCTCCTGTTTTACCAACTACTACTCTACCGTCAGTTTTTACATTACCTTCTATTAAACCCTCTATTCTAAAACCTCCTTTAGAAATTATATCACCAACTATTTTAGTTCCTTCTGAAATTTTATTTTGATTTTTAGAATAATCGATAGTCTCTTTTGGTTTTTTTGTATCGGAAAACATAGAATGTATTTTTGTAAGTTAGTTAGTAATAAATAGAATCTCTAATTTGTTTGTAATACTCTAAATTCTTTTGAGCTTGAATAACACGATAATTATCAGTTGAAACAGATAAACCATCACGATCTAAATTAATTCCGCTATCATTATCTCTAAGAATAGCATTCATAGCTCTTGCCTGAACTTTACCTTTTAAACCATGAATGGCAACAAACATAGTTTCTTTAGAATAAAAATCTACAGAAGTTTTTAGGTAATTAAAGTTACGTTTTTTAATAAGACTATCCAATTTAGTCTTGAATAACTGTGCATTTTCAATTTCAGAAGGACTAAAATTAAATAACACGTTATATTTTTTATCTCCTGATTGGTCTATTGTAAGCTTTAAATCTTCTAAATACGGCACAGTTTCATCAACCAATTGCTGTGCCTTTACACCTTCTTCACTTTTAGGATAGGTTAATGCTATATGGGTTAATAATTCTTTCATTTTAGAAACTCCTTCTGTTTTTCCTAATGTTAAAGCTTTTAGTAATTGAAACTTTGCTACAACAGGGTCTCCTTCATATTCTTCTGTAAAGACATTTAATTTAGATAATGCTTCTATATAATCTTGTTCTGAGTATAATTTATAAACATCTGTATAACGAGCTTCATCTGAATCTACATTAGCACTTATTTTCTTGAAAGGATCTTTAACTATGGCAGCATATCTAGAGTCAGGATGATTTTCTAAAATGTCTTTTCTTAACTTTTCTTCTCTAATAAAATTACCTACAGATTGGTATATCTTATAAAGATTATACTTTGCAGACATAATATATTTTTCATTAGGATTATTAGCTAATAATAATTCAAACTTATCAGTCGCTTTACTGTATTCTTTTAATTGTTCTTTATAAACAACTCCCAATTCAAAATAAGCTTCATTTAAGGTAGTATTTAAACTATCAATTACCTTAGCATCTGTCGGAATTTTATCTACATATAATTGCGGATTAAACTTTTCATCAGCATCAATATCGTAATCTTTATCAATTTTATCTAAAGCTTCTGCTACTTGTTCAAATTCATTTAAACTTGATACTTTCCAGTTATCAACTAATTCTCGTTTACCATAAATAGCTTCGAATTGCGATTTACCATTTTCTAGTGTTGTTGAGTTATAAAAATAAAACAACTGATTATTGGCACCTGACGATTTTTTTGCAAAAGAATTAGTTGATTGTAAACTTTTTGAACTAATTGCTTTTTGCCTTTTTATCTGTTTCTTCTTATCTGCCTTAAGGCTATCTGTATATTTTAAAAAGTAAACTAATTGGTCTGCTTTAGACATTTTTGTTAAGCTCAAAATACTATCATTGTTCTTAACAATCCCTTCATAAAGAATTACATTATCTAAATTATCTCGTTTTTTCTTAATTACTCTATAACGCTTAATGTTGGGGTCTAATAATGCTAACGTACTATCCATATAAGCCCCTGCACTTTTGTATAAACCTTTATCAAATTTTAATCTACCTATAGTTTCATAATTTAAAGAACGTAAATACTTATCTTGAGTATTTGTTCTTAACGATTTCTCATAATATTCTTCGGCAATATCTAAAGAATCTATTCCAAAAAAGAAGATTGCTTTTTCGTAATATATTTTATCTAAAAAAGGTCTATTCTCCCAGTTCTTTTCTAACTTATTTAAAATATCTAAAAAGGCAATTTGATCGTCTGATTCTATTTCTAAATTTCTTGCTTTAGATAAATAAGCATTAATTAAATATTCGCGCGGTACTCTACGGTTTAGTCTAATAATTTTATCAAACTCTAAATTTGCACTATCACGCTCTCTAACCTTATTATACAGCTGTCCTAAAATGTAACGATATCTACCTTTTTCTTCATTTATTTGTGTGTTTGCTGCAGCTACTTTCATTGGTGCAATAGCACTATCTCTATGCTTTAAGTTAACATAGGCTTGAGCAAGCATTGAAGAAGCATTGGCACGTTCTTGTTTTGTCATTTGAATTTTATCTTCAATTAACAAACGCTTTAATACCCTTATAGCTCCTTCGTTATTATCTAATCTAATATGAGTTTTTGCTTTCCAAACACGAGCATCATTAATACTGTTAGAAGTTGGATATTTATATAAAATATAATTAAAAGCTTCTAATGCCTGAATAAATCTTTGATCAAAATACCTTGCTTTACCTAAAAGAATAAAAGACTCATCTATTTGTGGGTTTCGCTCACGATCATTAATATTAATAGAATGTCTTTGAATTGCTTTTGCTGCTTTTTCTTCAGCACGAGCAAATGATTTATTCTCATTTTCACTTCGTAAAGAAACTTCTTCTCTAATTTCTAGACGTTCAATGGGTAATTGTTTCCAATAATTATCTTGGTACGATTCTATTAAATTTTGACGGCCTTCTTCAAACGAAACCTCTCCATTATAGAGAGTATTATATTTTGCCGTCATGGCATGCCAGCTTCTATTAACAAACTTATCCTTTTTTCTAGAGCAACTAATAAGTGTTAAAACAGCTAAAATTGTTGTTATTATATGAAGTATACTGTGCTTTTTCAATTCAATAATTTTAATATTCTAATAACTGAAACAAAACTTATTTAGTGTATAAAACCATTTGCTTTGTGTTAAAAAATCAGTATAAAGGTAAAAATACATTAGTTTTTTAAAAAAAGTATAAAATTCTAAAAGATTTGTTAATTCTTATTTTAAGAAAAAGCCTATTCTAAGAACCTTTAAAACAAACTATAAAAAAGCCAGTTTAATTTTATTTACACGCAGGTGTTTTCTTATTTTTGCACCCTAAAATAGTACCTTATGTCTCAATTTGTATCTTTAACCATAAAAGAAGTTATACAAGAAACACCATCGGCAATTTCGTTAGTGTTTAGTATACCTGATAATTTAAAGGATAAATTCAATTTTATTCCTGGACAATTTATTACGCTTAAAGCGGAAATAGATGGTACTGAAATTCGTAGAGCTTACTCGTTAAGTAGTAGCCCTAACGAACAAGATATAAAAGTCAGTGTTAAAAAAATTGCTAACGGAGCATTTTCTGTTTATGCAAATGAAAATTTTAAAGCTGGCGATAAAGTAGATGTCCTTTTTCCTGAAGGAAAATTTCAATTAAAGACAAATACTAAATCAGATGCTAATTATATGGCATTTGCTGCAGGTAGTGGTATTACCCCTATTATGTCTATGGTTAAAGCCGTAATGACACAGCAAGAAAATAGTAAATTCGTTTTAATTTACGGAAACAAAAGTGCCTCGGAAACTATCTATTTTAAAGAACTTTTAAAATTACAAACTACCTATCCTGATCGTTTATTCTTAGAATTTATATATAGCCAACAAAACGAAGATGGTTCTTTATTTGGCCGTATTAATGAGTCTACTGTGAACTTAATTGTAAAAGATAAATTTAAAGATCTAACCTTTGAAGACTTCTATATTTGTGGTCCTGAAAGTATGATAGAAACAGTGCAAACAGTTCTTACAGAAAATAACATAGAAGAAAAAAATATTCATTTTGAATTATTTACTTCAAAAAGCACTTCTTCTGAAAGTAATACAGAGGGTAATGCGACTATTACTGTAGTTTTAGATGATGAAGAAATTGAAATTGTTGCAGATAAAAAATTAACGCTATTAGACAGTGTTTTAAAACAAGATTTAGATGCTCCTTACTCATGTAAAGGAGGAGTTTGTTGTTCTTGTATTTGCAAGGTTGTAGAAGGTGAAGCAAATATGCCGGTAAACAACATGTTAACAGATGCTGAAATTAAAGAAGGACTTGTATTATCTTGCCAAGCATTTGCTGTTAGTGATACATTAAAAATTGATTTTGATGATGCTTAATGCATTTTTGAATAAAAAACCAAGTTTACAAACTGATCAATAATTATGGATAAAAATCTTTTAATGGCTATCTTATGGAGTATATCTCCTTTAGGAGAATCGAAAGTAGGTATACCACTAGGCCTTTTAAAAGGAAGTAACATTTACCTAGTTTTTATTCTTTGCCTTATTGCCAATATTCTGATTTTTCCGCTAATGATGTTTTTTCTAGTAAACATTAATAAACGCTTATTACGCTGGAATTTTTATAAAACCTCAGCTCTATATGTTGCTCGAAGAGCTAAAAACGGGTCAGGAAAACAAATAAAGAAATACGGATTTTGGGGTTTACTACTTTTTGTAATGATACCTTTACCTGGTACAGGTGTTTATGCAGGTACTATTGCATCTTATATTTTTAACATAGACAAAAAGAAAGCTTTTTTAGCAAATACTATTGGTATTACTTTATCTGCTATGATTGTTTGGGGTACAACAGTACTTTCTATGAAGGGATTAGCTTAAACTAATTTTATTCTATAATTTCTATTACTTTTTCTACAACTGTTTCTGGCAAAATACTTTTAGTAGCATTTTCATAACCATCAGGAAATTTATTACCATATATAGAAGTTGGTATTAAATTATAGGTAGTTAAATCGGGTAATATATTATTAGATTCTGGTTGCCCAAACGGTGCAAAACCAGCATAAGGGTGCGTTACACCCCAAATAGTAACCACTGGTATTCCATACATTGCAGCCATATGCCCATTACCACTATCCATAGATATCATTATATCTAAATTTGATATTAAATCTAATTCTTGGCGCATGTTTAATTGACCTGCAATACAAATAACATTCTCAAATTTTTGAGCAATATTCGTTAATAAAGAAACCTCTTTATTACCTCCTCCAAATAGAAATATCTTGTAATCTTTTTTATGCAGTTCTTCTATATACTGTAAAGAACGCTCTAAAGGGTATATTTTACCTTCGTGTTGAGCAAAAGGTGCTATTCCAATCCATTTTTGAGTATTATGCCCAACAAGTTCTTGAGTAATTTTATCTAGTTTTTCTTTTTTTAAGACATCATCTAAAGAAATGCTTATATCATACCCTAAATTTCTAAAAACATCAGCATAACGTTCGTGAGTGGTTTTTAAAGGCTCAAAAACTTTGTTTTTCCAACTAGTTAAAGCTTTCTTTTCTTCTCGACCTTTATCTATTTGAATAAAAGGAATTTTTGCTATCGAAAAAAACTTTTTAAGAATATTTGATCGCAATACATTATGTAAATCAGCTACCTGAGTAATATTTGTAACCTTTAATTCTTTGTATAATCTTCTTAATCCAAAGATTCCTTTATGGCTTCCTTTTACCTCAATAATTTTAACATCTACATTGGGTAATTGCATAAAAAAAGGCTTAAAAATAGCCTTTGTTAATACTGTAATTTTTATGCTAGGATAAGCATTAGTAAAAGCTTTCAATACAGGAACTGACATTGCAACATCACCCATGGCCGATGACCTAATTACTAGAATATGTGCATTATCATTTTCCATATTGAAAGCCTTATTATATTATTTCTGATTTCTTAAAACAGGGTTTAATTCATCATCATTATACATTTTCATTTGTTTGTACACTTTCATATATTTAAAACCTAATCCAATATCACCTAACAATTGATCAATGGCTATAGATAAATCTACTTTTTGTTCTAATAAAATATCTAATTTACCTTGGCAAGCAATTCTATGTTCTTCAGTAGCATCTGTTCTAGTTGCTTCTTCATTCATATGATATATTTTCAATGCTAAAATTGAAAAACGATCAAAGGCCCAAGCAGGACTTTCAGAATTTATAGTTGCTCCACTTTTAACATCAACTGAAGCATATTTATCTAAAAAATAACTATCAATATACTCTACCATATCCGTACGATCTTGGTTAGAAGCATCAATTTGACGTTTTAAACTTAACGCTGCAACAGGGTCTATTTGTGGATCGCGAATAATATCTTCATAATGCCATTGCACTGTGTCAATCCAGCATTTTCTATAAAGTAAATGCGAAAACAAATCGTCTTCACTTTTATATGGGTTTTCAAAGGGTTGATCTACATTATCAATTACATGATATTTAGCGATAACTTCTTGAAAAATAGCGTAAGCTTTTTGCGTAATCATATTTGGCTTAATTATAAGAACAAATATATTGTTTTTGCAGTGAAATGTTTAAGCTTTCTTAATTTTCAGTGTCTATTAAACACCTTTTATCTACAATTACTTAAAATACAAATTTGTTTTAAATAATAAAAACTTGTTAATCCGTATGTGGTTTTATATTTTTGTAAGGAAATTAGATGTAATTACATCCAAATTATATATTATGAAAGCATTATTTGAAGGTATTAAAAGTTTTATGGAAGGCGTTGCAATGGCTCCATTAGATGCATTAAGAGCTTTAGAATTAGAAAACTGGTTTGCTGCTAACACTTTTAACTGGATATTCATGTTAATTGCAATGGCTGCATTTGTTTACTGGATGAAGCAATTAAAAGGTTTTAATGACAATAAAGAAGAAAATCGTTCTGTGGTTTCTCATTCTTTTTTAGCTGAAGACGTACAAGAGTAAATTTTACTTTTACATTATAAAAAAAGGCTCGATATAAAATTTATATCGAGCCTTTTTTATTTTACTTATTTAAAAAGATGTAGTTATTGAAATTTCAATAACTACATCTTTTTTATTTACCTGATTGATTATAAATCGAATCCTAAATCAGTACGGTAATACATATCTTTAAAAGTTACCTTTTTTACATTTTTATATGAAGTTTCTAAAGCTTCTTTAAAATTATCTCCGAAAGAAGTAACAGCCAATACACGACCTCCATTAGTTAAAATTTCTCCATCTTTAAGAGTTGTACCTGCTTGGAATATAATTGAATCTTCAACAGTATCAATACCTTTTATTACATCTCCTTTGTCATACGCTTCAGGATACCCTCCGGCAACTGTCATAACTGTTACAGCTGTACGAGGGTCTAAATCTAGCTCTACTTGATCTAAAGTTTGGTTACCTACATGATTAAACAATTCAGCAAGATCGTTCTTTACACGTGGTAAAACGGCTTCTGTTTCAGGGTCACCCATACGAACATTATATTCAATTACTTTAGGATCATTTCCTACTTTAATTAAACCTATAAAAATAAACCCTTTATAATCTATATTTTCTTTTGAAAGACCATCAACAGTTGGTTTTACAACTTGATCTTCAATTTTTTTCATAAATTCAGCATTAGCAAATGGCACTGGTGAAATTGCACCCATACCACCTGTATTTAATCCTGTATCTCCTTCTCCAATACGTTTATAATCTTTTGCCGTAGGAAGTGTTATATAATTTTTACCGTCTGTTAAAACAAATACACTTAGTTCAATACCATCTAAAAACTCTTCAATAACAACTTTACTACTTGCTGCTCCAAATTTTTCGTTAGTTAACATGTCTGCTAACTCGTCTTTGGCTTCTTGTAAATCTTCTAAAATTAACACTCCTTTACCAGCTGCTAGTCCGTCAGCTTTTAAAACATAAGGAGCTTTTAATGTTTCTAAAAAAGCTTGCCCTTCTTTTACTGTTTCTGCTGTAAAACTTTCATAAGCAGCAGTTGGAATATTATGACGTACTAAAAATTCTTTAGCATACTCTTTACTACCTTCTAATTGAGCTCCTTCAGCAGAAGGTCCAATTACTTTAACATCTTTTAAAGCATCATCTTTTTTAAAGAAATCTACGATACCTTCAACCAATGGTACTTCAGGACCTACAACTACCATTTCAATATTTTTTGAAACAACCAGTTCCTTTATTTTATTAAAATCAGTAACTCCTAAATTTACATTTGTAGCAATTGCTGCAGTTCCTGCATTACCAGGAGCAACAAAAAGTTGATCGCAAATTGAACTTTGTGCTAGTTTATAAGCAAATGTATGCTCTCTTCCTCCTGATCCAATAATTAGAATATTCATTGTAAGATGTTTATTTTTTACAGTGCAAAAATACTGATTTAACCGAATTTATACATCAGAAAATCACATACAAATTTAAATATGCCATTAAGGTTTCTTTTTAAAAGAGAAAAAATATTATTCTAATAAGCTTGATCTTGCCCTTTAAATACTAAAACAATTGTGTTTAAAATTATATTGATATCTTGTATCAAAGACCAATTTTGAATATAAAAAACATCAAACTTAATACGGTTAATAATATCAACATCAGATTTTATTTCTCCTCTATACCCTTTAATTTGCGATAAACCTGTAATTCCTGGTTTTACAGAATGCCTATACACAAATTCGTATTTATCAATTTTTTTGGCATAAGAACTTGTATATCTTGGTATATGTGGTCTTGGCCCAACAACAGACATATTACCAATTAAAACATTAAAAAATTGTGGTATTTCATCTATACTAGTACGTCTTAAAAATCGACCTACTTTAGTTACTCTTTCGTCTTTTTTTGATACATGTAAACGATCTTCATAGCTCCCTTGTTTTAATGATCTAAACTTATAACAAGTAAACTCTCCATAATTTATACCATTTCGTTTATGCTTATAAAACAAAGGACCTTTACTGTCTATTTTAATTATTAAAAACATTAAAGGTGTTAACCATGACAGTATTAATAAAATTACAAGTATAGAAATGATTATATCTACAACTCTCTTTAATGCTATATTTTGCGGTAAATGCAATGGCATTTTAGGTATAGATACTACCGGTAAATAATGATAATAATCTGTTTGTAATTTTGTTACTGGCAACTTATTATCATTTGGTATAAATTTTAAAACAATTTCATTAAGGTTACAAAAATTAACAATTTCATTTACTTGATTATCTGAAACTTCGTCCATAGAACAATAAAGCTCATCTAAAGCATTCTCTTTAAGATATGTTATTCCTTCTTGAATATTATTAGAAAAAACTTTTTGAACAGAATACCCCATGTCGGGTTTTGAATTAAAAAAACTAATTAATTCTTGAGCTTGGCTAGAACTACCAAATACTATTATCCTTCGCTTATTACCTCCAAAAGATTTTCTATACTGTTTTAAACTATAATAAACCCCAAATTTTAAAGCTCCAATAACAATTAATATTAAAGAAACCATTAAAATAGATTCTTTAACACTTAATAACCGGACACCAACAATACCATAAAAAGCAAATAATGCAATTGATAAGCCTAATGCTTGTTTAAATAATAAAATTAAAATATTTACAGCCGAAGTAAATCTGTAAACTATATAAAAATCTACTATTAAAGTAGATAATAACCACGCAGAAATTATATATATATAAAAATACTGATGAGGCATTTTTAAAATAAAAAAATTAACTATTAAGCAAATAATAATCACATCCAAAAACATTTGAAGTGGTCGAATTAGAAATGAATATCCTTTAATACTTTTTTTTAGCATTCTTAAAAATTACTTTTTAATATACTCTTCAAAATCTTTATGATCTAAACTATACCATTTTTCTTGTGGTAATGATTTGAAATAATCTAATGTATGTTGTAATCCTTGATTTCTTTTTACTTTAGGCTCCCAACCTAAAAGCTCTTTTGCCAAAGAAATATCAGGTTGTCTTTGTAAAGGATCATCTACTGGTAGATCTTTAAAAGATACTTTTTGATCTGTGTTGGTTAACTTAATAATTTCATCAGCAAATTCTCTAATTGTTATCTCGGAAGCATTACCAATATTAACTGGTTGCGCATAATCAGAAAATAATAATTTATATAAACCGTCTACTTGATCGTCTATATAACAAAAAGAACGTGTTTGAGAACCATCTCCAAAAACAGTTAAATCTTCCCCTCTTAATGCTTGACCAATAAAAGCTGGTATAACACGACCATCATTTAATCGCATACGAGGCCCGTAAGTGTTAAATATTCTTGCTATCCTTACTGGAACCTTATGGAAGGTATGATAAGCCATTGTAATAGCCTCTTGAAAGCGTTTAGCTTCATCATAGACCCCTCTTGGGCCTACTGAGTTTACATTTCCGTAATAATCTTCGGTTTGTGGGTGTATTAAAGGGTCTCCGTAAACCTCGCTTGTTGATGCTATTAGAATTGTTGCTTTTTTTGCTAAGGCTAATCCTAAACAATTATGAGTTCCTAAAGAACCTACTTTAAGCGTTTGAATAGGTATTTTTAAATAATCTATAGGGCTTGCAGGCGATGCAAAATGTAAAATATAATCTAAATCGCCATCAATTGTAATATGATCACATATATCATGCTCTATAAAACTAAAATTAGGGTTATTACTTAAATGCTCTACATTTTCAGCAGCTCCAGTTATAAAATTATCCATTCCGATAACAGAATAACCTTCTTTTATAAATTTATCACATAAGTGAGAACCTAAAAAACCTGCAGCTCCGGTTATTAAAACACGTTTTTTTAATGAGCTCATTGTTGTTTTATTTTTTATAAAGTTACAATTACTTATAATATTATTTTTCTAAAATTTGATCTAGTATTTTTTTAGTAATTGTATATGTTGGCTTTACACCTGAAGTACCTAAACCACCTGAAGCTAATGTGCTTCCTGTTTCTAATGGATTATCCGACGCATAATATGCATAACGGACTTTTATATTTTCGGATACGCTTTTTCTTATTTTAGATGCTGCTTGTATTGCTTTTTGATAATGTGCTCCTTCCATTTCAAGACCTATGGCGTTCCACGTGGAATTATGAAAAAAACGTAATAAATCTTTATTTTGTAAAGAGGTTCCTAAAACAGAAATCATACTACCCTCATAACAATTAATATCAGAGTCTTTAAAATCGTTGTTTGTTAATTCATTTTTAAAAGGGTAATTACCTGCTGTACCTTCTAAAACATGTGCTGTTGGCAACATTATATCTCCCTTTTCTCCTATTAATATTCCTGCTTTTCCCATTATAGAAATAGAATCTACATTCATATAAAACAATGTTTCATTTGGAGCTTCAAAAGGTTTTAATAATTCGTCCATTGCTCCATATGCCTGTTCTCCAAAAGCATAATCCATAACTAATAAAACAGGAGCTTTTTCATTATTAAAAGTAGTAGCATTTTCTATTTTAGAAGTATCAAAAATTTGAACATCTATATGTGAATTACTAGCATCTTTAATTAAAGTCATTCCTTGTTTTAAGGCTAATGATTTAACTTTATTTCGATCTTTAATATTAACTTTTTGGCTAAGACGTTCATAAAGTTCCATTTCTGAAGCATCTTTATAATCGTCACTTAAAGCTTCTTTAGCATAAAGACTATTCATAACACTATGCATGTTAGAACTTATAATATGCAATGGTCGTTCAAATAAATTTAAACTATGTATTCTCTTTTTTACTTGATATGCCCAAAAAGCAGAATGAATATGATGGCCTATACGTTCTTGAAGCATAGGACTAAAAGTAATTTCCCTTTTTTTGTTTTCTAAATTTTCATGAAGAGAACGTGTTCCTAAACCATAAATAACATGTAATAATTTATTAGGATTTTCTTTAGAAGAAAACTCAGAATAAGCATTAGAAATTTCATCAAAACTTCTTCCTAAAATATATGCTAAATGTGATATTGCAATATCTTTTTCTTTATCAGTAAGTTCTCCTTTTTCAATAAAAGAAACCAGCTTATTCCAATCTCTTGTAAAGCTTCCATCGTCTGCTTGTTGTACTCGTTTTCTAATTTTTTCAGACTCCATATACATGAAAGTCAAATGCGTTAGAATATCATAAATTTCAGATCTACCTCTTGTTATTTCAATATTCATTTGATCTACATCAACTCGATAACAATTACGGCGTCTTTTCTTTGGTTCAATTACTTCAAAATGAGCATTTTTATACCCTTCTTCACTAGTTAAATTAACAAAACGACACTCTTCAATACCTTCTGGAAGTCTATCTAAAACGTATAACAAACCGTTAAGTTCTACTTTATCTTCGTTAATTGAACCATAAATTTCAGGACTTAAAACTTGCATAGCCTCACGTAATGTTTCTCCGGAAACACCCATGGGTTTATAAAAACCACGATTAAATAAATGGCGCATACTAATATATAAACGCTCTATTGCATTTGTACTTTCTTGTGCTCTGGTCTGCTTATCTAATGAAAATTCTTTCATGAGTTTATCTATGCTTTATAAACTGTTAATTTATCTGCAATTTTTCGATCATTAGATAAACGAGGCAATTTATTTTGCCCACCTAATTTACCTTTAGATTTCATATAATCAGTAAATCCACCGCTTATAACAGGTGTAATTTTTAACGGTTGTAAAACTTTACCTGTAATTAAATCTTTATAATACGTATTCTGTTCTTGTAAATTATCGTCAATAATTTTTGTTAAGACATCAATATCTTTTGGTTCATTTGCAAATTCGATAAACCATTCATGGTAAGGTAACCCGTCGCTCGGAGCTACTTGAGGAGCAACAGTAAATTCTTGGATAATATGACCTGTTTCTTTGGTTGCCTCTTGTATAGATTCTTCTACTTCTTTACCAATAACATGTTCTCCAAAAGCAGAAATAAAATGTTTTATACGACCAGAGACAACTATACGATAAGGGTTTGTAGAAGTAAACTGTATAGTATCACCAATATTATAACCCCATAAACCAGCAGTGGTAGATATTATCATTACGTAATTAACACCTATTTCAACATCTTTAAGAGTTATTCTATTTGGATTATCTGAAAAGAATTCATCAGCCTTTATAAACTCATAAAAAACACCAGAATCCAATTGCAATAGCATACCATCAACATCTTGCTTGTCTTGATATGCAAAAAAACCCTCTGAAGCAGGATAAAGTTCAATACTAGGTACTTTTTTACCTATTAATTTTTCAAAAATAGGACGATATGGCTCATAATTAACACCTCCATAAATGAATAAATTAAAGTTAGGAAATACATCTTTAATTTGTTTACCCGTACGTTCTACAATTCTTTCAAAATACATTTGAACCCAAGGTGGAATTCCACTAATAATACCCATCGATTCGGGTAAAGTTTCGTTGATAACTGCCTCTACTTTTTCTTCCCAATCGTTAATACAATTGGTTTCCCAGCTAGGCATTCTATTTTTTTGTAAATATTTAGGAATATAGTGAGCAACAATACCTGACAATCGCCCTAATTGTACTCCATTTTTATCTGTTAATTCAGGACTACCTTGCAAAAAAATCATTTTATTATCTACAAAGTCAGTTTTTCCTGTTTCAGCTATGTAACTTAAAATTGCATTTCGAGCACCATTTGTATGTGTGGGCATAGATTCCTTAGTAATAGGAATATATTTAGCACCACTTGTGGTTCCTGATGTTTTAGCATAATACAATGGTTTATTCGGCCATAATACATCCGAATTTCCTTCAACCATTTTGTCTACATAGGTGCGTAAACCTTCGTAATCTCTTACTGGAACAGCTTTTACAAAATCAGAATAAGACTTTATACTTTCAAAATTATGATCTTTTCCAAAATCAGTATTTTTTGCTGTTTTTATAAGGTATTTGAATACTTTTTCTTGTGTTTCTAATGGATTTTGAGCCCATTTTTGGACTTTTCGCTCTATTCTATTAGCAAAAATTTTAGCTGCAAATGCTTTTAATGACATATATTATTTTTCAAAATCAATATAATTCAATGGATCAAGAGCCTCTCCTTTATCCCATAATTCAAAATGTAAATGAGGGCCAGTACTTAGCTCGCCCGTAGAACCAGTAATAGCAATAGCTTCACCAGATTCTGCAAGTTCACCTTGTTTTTTTAATAGTTTTGAGTTGTGTTTGTATACAGAAATCAACCCAGAATTATGTTTCAAAATTAACACATTTCCTGTGTTAGGTGTCCAGTCGGAAAAAACTACAATTCCTTGCGAAACAGCTTTAACAGGAGTATCCTTATCTGTTGCTATATCTACTGCGTAATGTTTTGTTTTATAATCAAATTTACTTGTAATTCTTCCTTTAACAGGAGGAATAAATAAATATTCTGTATCAAAATCGCCAGAGTTAGATATATTATACTTCTCTTTTTGTGCTATCTCTTTTCTTAAACTTAAATCTTCTTCAGATGGTTTTAAATTTACCGATGACAGTTCTGCTTTTATATTTTTATTTACAGAATCTTTATTGAAATTTTCAGGAGAAACTTCTCCATTTAACACCTTTTTAATAGCCTCATAATATTTTTCATTATAAGTAACGGCATCTAAAATAGAATCTGTTTTATATGAAAGTTGATTTGCTTGATTAGATAGTTTCGTAGAAGAATAACCAGGCACATATTCTCGTAAAGGAGTAAATGCAATTAAAAAAATAGTTGCAATAATTAAAGTTAAAGCTGAAAATATAAAAAGCACAAAAACATTTAAACGATTAAGTTTAAATGAAAGTTGTTCCTCAAATGTATTTTCATTTAAAATAACCAAACGATACTTGCTTAATAGCTTATTGGTTATTTTACTTTTTTCTTGTCCATAATATTAAAAACAAATATACATAAGATTTAGCCTCTCCTCAATCATGAAATAATTTTGCAGAGTACTAAACATATTTATTTCTCAAAAATATTAAAAAACACAACTATAATAATTTTTTATTTGAAAATTTAACTTTAATAATTTTTTTCAATAAAAATTCAAGTCGTATAATCCTATCTAATAAATTTTAAAAAATCGATAATGTAATTGTAACACAACTAATAAATAAAGCTCTTAAATAGCTTTATTTTAGTTTTTTGCTTCTAAAATGTAAATTTTAGAAGAAAATTGACCATTTTTAATAGATTTTAGGTTAGAAATTAATCCTATGC
>CAZJGP010000175.1:0-12435 GCA_964545595.1 uncultured Flavobacteriaceae bacterium
TCTCTTCTTTTTCAACCTCAGTTACTTCAAACACCGTTTCCTCTTCTGGCTCTTCATCCGCAATCGTTTCAATAATTTAAATGGATGGTGTCGGTAGTGGCGGTGGAGGTGGTTTTCTAAAAACCATTTTAGTAATAGGTATATCTTCTATTTCCTCTTCTATAATGATTATTTCCTCTTCTACCTCTGCTATTTGGCGATCGTATGTTTTATATTCAATACCACCCCAAGTAATCAATAATACCAATATCAACCCAATTTGCAGAAAGAGTGTACTCTTACTACGAAGGTCTACTTTTGGATTCTTTTTTAATTCCATAAGATGTGTTTATTAACTGCGAGCTAAAATAGATAAATTATTAAGGAATAAAAAAATCTACACCGCTCTTTTTTTGATTAACTTAAAAAAAAGTGGAAAACTATACATTATTAACATAGCCACTAATACTCCAAATGAGTTTGCAAGCATATCTTTTACGTCAAATTGACGATAGCTTGTAAACACAAATTGAGCAATTTCCATTATTAACCCAAAACAAATACTAAATATAGAAGATTTAAAAAGAGCTGTTTTAACCAGCTTTTTAAATTCTTTAGTAAAATCTGATTTAACAAAGAAAAATAAGGCCCAAATAAAAGCAAATACAAAATATGCCATTATATGAGCTACCTTATCACTTTCTACTTTTCCTGAAAATACAGGTAATACTACTTTTGCTAAAGATGCTACAACAATTATTATTGTATAAACAAATGTTGCAAAAGTAATTAGTTTAACCATTTATTAAAGCCTTATAATCATCTGCAGACATTAGACCGTCTATTTGAGATTCGTCAGAAATTTTAAGCTTAATCATCCACCCTTCATTATAAGGATCTGTATTCACTAATTCTGGATCATCTTCTAACCCTTCATTAAATTCTATTATTTCTCCCGAAAGTGGTAAAAATAAATCAGATACCGTTTTTACAGCTTCTACACTACCAAAAACCTCATCTTGGTTTAATGTTTCGTCAAGTGTTTCTACTTCAACATAAACAATATCACCTAGTTCTCTTTGAGCAAAATCAGTAATTCCAACAGTAGCAACATCACCATCAATACGCACCCATTCGTGCTCTTTTGTGTATTTTAATTCAGCTGGTAAATTCATATGTTTTTTATCTATTTATTTAAGATTACAAATATATAAAGTGTCAATAAATTTTATGCTATAATTGGTTTTAGATTAAAAATTATAACGCATTGTAAATCCTGACCTAATATTAGTTTGCGGAAATGCTGTTGATACTGAAAATTGCGAAAATGAATGATCATAAAAGAATATTGCAGTAAGGTTCTTGCTTAAAGCATAATCTGATGTAAAACGGAAACTATAAACATCTTGACCTGATGTTACTTGATTATTATCTACATCTAAAAACCTAACTACAGTTTCATTACTTCTTAATGAAAAATCTGCCTTTAGATTTAAATCACTTTTAATAGTTCGCTTACGACCTTTTAAACTTCCTAAAGTAGTCTTAAACTTTATATCTTTTATTCTATATCCTAAACCTAAAATATATTCTTCCCCTCTAACCTCTGTAAGTAAATTATTATCAAAACTAAAAGACACAGCTCTATCTCTTCTTATCTCAGTAGATACTTTTACAGAGCTTTTAGTTTCTAAATCTATTTTAATTAGTGGACTAAATTGCTCGGTTAAATTTACATTTCCGTATAAAGTTTCATTTATAAAATCTCCAGCAGCATCAAATCTATCATCTCCTATAGCACCTGGATCAAACTCTAAATTAGTTTCAAAACGATTAATTGTAAAATCAGAACGATACCCATGACTAACTGTAAAACGCTTAAACCTTTGTTTAAACCATTTAAATTTCAAGAAGCCATTGTATTGTAAATTCCAATTTGGCAACGGAATATCTTTAAAAGGACTACTACTAGTATCATCCGCATCTTCACCTGTATAAGCTGCTAAAAAAGCCGGCAACAATACAGCTTGATTATTTTGACTAAAACCTACAGGGAAACCATTCTCATCTCTTTCTGTAACATTTGGCCCTGCTAACCTATTTGCAATAGTTAATCTATTATTCCTAAAATCATCAAATGCTTTTGATGCGTCAGCGGTGCTTCGTTGAAATGATGTTTTTAATAAAATAGTAGATATACTAAAGTTACCATTTGTTGTCGGAGTTAACGACTGGTAAATTCCATCAGTCACAATAAAGTTTTCTGAATATGTTTCTGATTCGGCCCTATTAGCTGAAACATCAATTTTTAATCCTGGCAAAAGATCTACGGTTGCTTGTGCTGTTAATGTTTTAGATTCTCTATTTTGATATTGTTCATTAAAACTATCAAAAGTTGTTAAAAGCCCTCTACTGGCAGCACTACTACGAACATCATCTTGGCCTCCAAATGCAAATGATGTTGACGGGTCTAAGGTACCAAAGGCTCCTATGCTACTAGTATAACCTGGCAACACTGTTCCGGCATCTTGTTGGTAATTAATACTTATTCTTTTAACTGCTGTTATTGCACCAACAAAGCCATTATATATTCTATTACCTGTACTTAATTTCTTGGAATTTATTTTCCTTTTAGATTCAATTGTCCTTGGAGCTAAATCAGTTTCATTAGCCTCTTTTTTCTTCTTCTTCCTATTACTTGTCTTTTTAACTAAACCTACATTTTTATATAGCTTCTTTAAATCAAAATTTGTATTTAAACGATGTGTACTTGAATTTTGAATAGTATTACCTAAATCAACAGTTTCAGTAATAGCAACTCCATCTGCATTAAACGCTCCTGTTTCTACTTCTAAATTCCTAAAAGTTTCACTTCCTTTTCTCCATTGAAAATCTCCTGTATAAGAATATGTAGATTTTATAAATGATAATGCTGGGAATTTTTTAAATGGTAATTCATAATTAGCTTGAAATGTTTGATTAAGTGAATTGGGATCTCCCAAATCTCCTAAACCATCAAACAATTGAATACTCTCATCTACATTATTATCATCATCTAAATAATTAGTAACTACCCTATTTATGTTTGCAGAAAAACTAAAATTAAAAGACTTTGTTAAATTATGTTGGATTGAATATTGCCAATCTACTAAATAATTACGCTGTGTTAATGCAGGTGTTCCAAAGCTTTCTTCTGTTAAACTAACATCTCTAAAAACTTGTCTATTAAAACTTCTATTTAAACCTGAAGATGCCGAGATACTTGATGGCAATAAGTTTAAATTAAGGTCTTTTATAAACTGTAAGTATTTACTTTTAGATAAAAGTTTAGTTTCCTTAAAAGGCTCAATACTCAACGGAGTAAACGAATAATTATATGATCCGTTTAAACTTAATGTTTGATTTAAAGATTCTTCTATTTCAAAATCTCTATAATCTGTCTGATTATAGGTTCCCGATGCTGTGAAATTTTCTATATCATAAACTCTAGGCTTTCTATCTCCAGTTCGTTCTTTTCTAAGACCTATTACACTTACACTTTGTCTTTTAGTGTACTCTGTAGACTGTTCTTCAACAGCATCTGGGTCTAATGAATCATTAATAACATCTTCTAAAATTAGATCATCATTTAAAGGATCAAATTGTGGAGTCACTAATTCTTCTGACCTACTATAAGTTACCGGAATACGAACTCCCCATTTTTTAGGCAATAATTGCCCTACATTTACATTAGTTGTAAATCCGTATTGCGCAACATCTTCAGTACTTCGTTCATTAGGTCCTTGTTCTACACTACCAAAACCAATTGTACTCTTACTACCCGAGGCAGAAATTGTAGCAAAATCAGCAATATTAGCATCTATATTAGCAGTAGCCGCCCAACCTCCTTGATTTTTCAAACCAGATAAACGTAATTCATTAAACCACACTTGTCCTGAAACTTCTTTTTCAGATTGTGTGTTATTTTTAACCCCTAGCATAATAACTTTAACATTACCAAAACTTGGATTCCCTTTTATACCAACTCTTAAATCTCCTACTTGAGCTGCTGTTGTACTTTCGTTTAATGACTCATCAAAAAACACTAAATCATTATTATAAATTAATTGTTGTTCTAAATTAGAATCATCAGAACGTAAGGATAATATTCTAGTTTTTACTCTTTGCAATAACTCTAAAGGTAAATCTAATCTGTTTTCTTCAGGCCAAACATCTTCTGCTACAGTTGTTCTTCCTTCGGTTACTCTTAATGGTAATTCTATTTGATAAAAATTCTCTGTAAAATCAGTTCCTAATCGTATTATTGCCGCTACTTCTCCATCTGACAAACTATTACCTACAAAGTCATCAGCATGAATAAACATTTCTAAATTTTCATATTGACGCATATCAATATTAAAATTCTTATAAGCGGCTCTTGCATCTCCTTCAAAATCATCTAAATCAGACGTATTTGTTGTATTTACACCTTGAAGATCATTAAATATTAATGCTAAAGACCCTTCATCTTGATTTAGTAATGTATTGTTTGTATTAATTCTTTCTCGTTCTACTCCAGGTGGAATAACATAAACATCAGAATTGTTTTCTAAACTTATAGATGTTACCGAAAACAATGTAGAATTATCTGGTGCTGCCAAACTATTATTTAACCCTTGAGTATCAATAACTGCTGAAGGCACTACATCATAACTTCTATAATCTCCACGAACTAGATCAAGTGTAGCAAAACGAAGTAAAATATCTTCTTCAAAACCTGTCATATACATTCTCATAAAATTAGAAGAACGTAAATCAGACGGTTCTGTATCTCTTTGAGGCCTTACCGCACCACGACCATTAAAACGTTGTACATCAGCATCACTTAATGGCACTCTAAATTGTACCCACCTAACATTTACCGACCCTCCGTCAGGAGTATTAACTGTTTGTTGAATTTGATCATTTACTAATGGGTTCTGCAGCGTTAATGCTTCCGGACTCATATCTACAACATATTCAAAATACTGATCAATCGTATTTGTTGTATTATCACGGTTAACATCTTCTACAGTTGGTACTGTTGTTCTACCACGATTATCATCAGAAACATCTACCGGAGAGTTCCCTTCCGTTCCGTTATACCTTAAATATCTTTGCTCAATATTTCCGGTTGCTTGTAAAAAATATTCATAGTTATCATTAGAGGGGTCTGGTCCAAAATTTGACCCAAATGCCAATATCTCGTCACTATCATTTAATCCATCAAATCCAACATCTTGAATAATTCTTTCATCTCCTTCATTATCGAAAGCATAAATTAAAGATTGATTCGAAGGCACCCTTCCGAATGCGCCATCTCTATAATCTTGGTTTACTTCTCCTTCTTCGTAAGGTATTAATACTTCTGGTAAACCATTTTCATACTGCTTACGACCATCACGTAAAACATCTTCACTAATATTACCTATGTTAAATCGAATTTCTCCTGCATTACCTGGATCAACATAACCATCACTTTGACCACCAGTATATGGATCCATTACCCAAAACTCAATAAATTCAATATTAGCTTGCTCAAAATCATTTGTACTTAATGATCTTGTAATTCCTCCAAAATTATCTGCCGAGTCAAAGTTATTCGGATTATAATTATACGCACCTCTCTCATTTGGTCGGTACGAAACATCGAATGTGAAAATAGATTGTATTAAACTTATATCTACTTCTGTTTCTTCAAAAATTTCATTTAATGTAATAAGTCTTGTTTGTGGCCTCGAAATTTCTGCGTCCGATATTTCGCCAGGAGCTAAAGCTCCATAAAAAACAGGATCAATAGTATACCATGACAACCCTCCTCTTCGGAAACCAGATTCAATTCCTGAAGTTACACCATTATCAAAACCTTCTGGAACACTTGACAATTCCCACGCAAGTGGCGAACTTAAATTAATTGATGTTTGAGCCGATTCAAAATCATCAATGAACGAAGTTACCTCTCCTTCAAAATCAGCAGCATCTGGTGAGTTTGCAAACAAATAAGCAAATTCTCCTCTAAATGAAAATCTAGACGGTGCCTCTGTATCAATATTTGGTAGTTTATTTACTAGGCGAGTTAATAAAGGAACTTCTCTTGAATAGTTCGCATTTAAACCTACGATAGTATTATTAATTGGTTCAAAATTTAAATTTGATTTTTGAGTAAGTGGTCGTTCCCTAACATTAATTAAAGTTCCGCCAATTACAAAATCTTCAGTAAATTGATGTTCTACATTAATACCTGCGTACCTTTTTGTTTGCTGACCAAAAACCGCGTTACTCTCTGTAGAAATATTAATAGGTGTGTTTGATGCTATTAATGCTTCATCTAATATTTCAACACGACCTAATTGGTAATTTACAGTATAATCTAACCCCTCTTGTAAAACACGCCCTCCAGCGGTTACTGTTACCGAACCTCTAGGAACATTAAAAGCTCCAATCGAAATTCCATTTTGACCACTAGTTTTAAAACTTCCTTTTAATTGAAAGTTATTTTTATCGGCTTGTGTTTGCTCTGCTTGTGTTTTTGTTTCAGAATACAACTGATTAAAAACATATTCTTGTTGGTTAGGATTATAACTTAATTCATTCTCATAATCTTCTACACCAGATTCAGCTAACTCATTAAATAAATGCAATCCAAAAGGTTCTACTTTAGTAAATATTATCCGTCCATTTTCTTCGTCTACAGTAATTCCTGGATAATAATCAAAAAAACCATCTCCTCCATTTATAGGGTCATTATTTGTGTTTAATGAATCGAATCGAAATAGTTTTAACAACGTTGGACTACTATCTCCTATAGAGTTTGTTCCTGTAATAAAATCTCCTGTATTTACATCTCTAATAAAGTTAACCGGAGATGGATCTGTAAAAAGAATATTCATTTTAAACCCATCTTGAGTCATTCTGAAAGCCCCTAGGTTATATATATTCTTCATCATTAAATCCCATACAGGTTGTTCTACTGACGTAATTGAACTCTTTAACAACTTAACTACTAAAGCTTGTGTAGAGGATAACACCTCTGAATCATCAGTATCATCTTCTCCAATATCATCAGCATTTATAGTATTATTTGAGATACCGTCATTAGCAAATTCTCCTACCTGAAAAACTTGCCCTCCTCTAGTATATTGAAATGCAACCCCCAAAACCTCATCATTACTTAATCTTTGATTTAAAGATATATAACCTAATTGTGTATTTAAGTCATATTGCGATTCTGTTAATAAACGTGCACTTTCTAATCTAGAGTAATCTGTACCTTCATTTACATTATTAACATTGAATGCTTGATTTAGCAAACCAATATCTCTAATAGCAGGATTTAAAAAGCCTGTTCCTTGATTTATTCTATCTGGGTCAAATCTATTATTTCCATTATCTGGAAGTTCATTAGTACTTAAAATAAAGTTTGGATCTGTTATAGCTATTCTATCTGGATTAGATTCTCCTAAATCTTGCAATGCTACAATATTTCTAGAATTTGTTATTCCTGCTGCGCTATTGGCACTATTAGTTACCCAAACTTGAATACGTGTAATTTGAATATTTGAATTTATGTAAGGATATTGTTCTAACGCTTCGTCATAGGTATCTCTAAAATATTGTGATAAAAAGTAGTGTCTATTTTCATCATAATCTAAAGCAAATATTTCAAAATCTTCAACGGTTCCTCCTCCTTGAACTGTTACAGAACGGGTATCAGATCGTTGTTCTGAAAAAACTCCTGTTACTCTTGTTCTTCCAAACTTTAAATCTGCCTTTACCCCAAATAAACTTTGTGCTCCTTGTATAAGCGAGCTATTTAATGGCAAACTAACATTACCTACCTCGATAGCCTGTATAATATCATCTTCCGTAGGGTTGTATTGTAATTTTAATTGGTTCTGAAAATCGAATGTAGATTCGGTATCAAAATTTGCTAGTACCGACAAACGCGTACCAACATTACCTTGCAAACTTAAACTTATACGTTGATCAAAATCAAAAGATAAATTACTTTGATTTTGTGGCGAAAAAGATGGATTATCTTGCTTGTTAAATAAAATACCTAAATCTACCTCTACTGATCCTTGAGGTATAATTTCAATTTCGTTACTACCAAAAACCGACTCAAAGAAACCTGAATTTACATAATAAATAGGCAGTAAGTTCTTTTTTCCTTCTTCCCCCTCTTCTCCTTTTGCACTAATAGCGTTTGACTTTTCTTTAAAATAATCTCGTATTTGTTCTTTACGTAATCTATCTTGAAATTGTTCTGGTGTTAAATACAGAGGGTATCGAACATTGTACTTATCTAAAGTTTGAGAAAACTTATATCTATTAATTCGCGCATCATATTCGTACTTACTCTCTATACTTTCAGGATCTGGCAATGTTAGATCTCTAAAAGAAAATGTAGTACTAGTAGAATCTTTAGCTACGGGGGGTAAACCCTGTGCTAAAATTCCGGTATTTATAATGATAAAAAGACCTATAAAAGCCGTAGTTATCTTGCTATTTATATGTGTTAATAACTGCAAATGATTATAATTTTTTAAGTGCTTGCTTAATAACATCTTCAACACTTAATGCTGGGTCTGCCACTAATATTTTTTCGACAACTTTTTGAGCAATTTTTCTATTAAATCCTAGAGTCTCTAATGCTGATAACGATTCTTCTTTACTAGTATTGCCTGTATTTAATGAAACTTCATCGACATCATGAATTTTTAAAATTTTATCTTTCAAATCTAAAATAACACGTTGTGCCGTTTTTGCACCAATTCCTTTTACTGATTGTATAGTAGCAACATCTGCTAATGCAATAGCATCTTTTATTTGAGATGGCGACAAAGATGATAACATGGTACGAGCAATATTTGCTCCAATACCCGAAACTGAAATTAACAATCTAAATATCTCACGTTCTACTTTTTCTGCAAAACCATATAAAGTATGTGAATCTTCTTTTACCTGTAGATGAGTAAATAATTGCAACAACTCTTCATTTCCTAATTTAGAAAATGTATTTAAAGAAATATTCAAGTTATACCCAACACCATTACATTCTATTATAACATTTGTTGGTGTTTTTTCAACTAATTTACCTTTAATATGAGCTATCATAAATTTTTCTTAAAATTTCACTACCAAAAATAGTGAATTCCGTTATAGGAATAAATTATTTATCTAAACCTATTTTACTTTAGCTTTAAAGCAAAAAAAGGTTCTAAGTACTAAACTTAAAACCTTTTATAACCAAATTAACTATTAACTATACTTTATTAACAACGATATAGTTTTTAGTTAATTACACTAATTTGATCTTTCTTCTCTTTTGCTTCTCTAATTTGTGCATCTACTACTGCAATTAATGTCATGTTAACCATTTCTTCTACCGTAGCACCCAATTGTAAAATATGTACAGGCTTACGCATTCCCATTAAAATAGGACCTATAGATTGCGCCTTATGCAATTCTTTTAATAACTTATAAGTACTATTTGCCGCATTTAAATCAGGAAAAATTAAAGTGTTTACTTTTTTATTTGCCAACTTAGAAAACGGGAAACGCTCATTTAACATTTTATTATTTAAAGCAAAATCAGCTTGTACTGGCCCATCTATTGCTAAATTAGGTAACGCTTTATGTAATAACCCTACAGCCTCGGTAACCTTACGAGAACTTTCGTCTCTAGAGCCTCCAAAGTTTGTAAACGAAATCATTGCTGTTACTGGGTCTATACCAAACATTTTAGCAGTATTAGCCGTTAAATGTGTAATTTCTGCTAATTCTTTAGCCGTTGGATTTATGTTAATAGAGGTATCACTAATAAATAAAGGACCATCATCAGTTATCATTAAATTAGTTGCTGCTGCTCTTTTAACACCTTTACCTAAACCGATAAGTTCTAAAACGGGCTTAACAACACTACTGTAACTTCTTGAATATCCTGAAAGCAATGCATCGGCATCACCTACATTTACCATCATTGCTCCGTAATAATTACGACTACGCATTAAATTTTGAGCATCGTATAACGTTACTCCTTTACGTTGACGATCTTTCCAATATGCTTCGGCATATTTATTTTTACAACCTTTTTCTTCTTCTGACTTTGGATCGATAATTTTAATACCATCTGGCTTAAAACTAATTTCTTTCATTAAGTCTAGAATAATTTTTTTATTTCCCAATAAAATTGGAATAGCTATACCGTCTTCATGAGCAATTTGCGCTGCCTTTAGAACCTGAATATGATCTGCCTCAGCATACACAACTCGTTTAGGTTCTTGGCGTGCACTATCTGCTAAACGGTCAATAAATTTATTATGCTCTCCTAAACGATCTAATAATTGATCTTTATAAGCATCCCAATCTTCAATTGGTAATTGCGCTACCCCACTTGCTACTGCTGCTTTTGCTACTGCTACTGGAACTTCACCAATTAAACGAGGGTCAAATGGTTTTGGTATAATATAGTCTCTTCCAAAAATAAGCTTCGTTTTATTATAAGCTATATTAACCTCTTCTGGCACAGGTTCTTTTGCTAGAGCTGCTAATGAAAGTACTGCTGCACGTTTCATTTCTTCGTTAATTGCTGTTGCTCGAACATCTAAAGCCCCACGGAAAATAAAAGGGAAACCTAAAACATTATTAACTTGGTTAGGATGATCACTACGACCTGTAGCCATAATAATATCCTTACGTGTTTTTATAGCTAAATCGTAATTGATTTCAGGGTCCGGATTTGCCATTGCAAAAACAATAGGATCATTTGCCATGGTTAACAACATTTCTGGTGTTACTATATTAGCCATCGATAACCCTAAGAAAACATCAGCATCGACCATTGCTTCTTCTAAAGTATTTAAATCTCTATCGGTAGCAAATTCTGCTTTTTGTTTTGTTAAGTTACCACGATCAGAACGAATAACTCCTTTACTGTCCGTCATTACTAAATTTTCAGCTTTTACACCAAATGATTTATATAAACGAGAACAAGAAACAGCAGCTGCTCCTGCACCACTAACCACAATTTTAACTTCTGATATTTTTTTACCTACTAACTCACAAGCATTAAGTAATGCTGCTGCAGAAATAATAGCCGTACCATGCTGGTCATCGTGCATTACCGGAATATCTAATTCCTTTTTTAAACGTTGTTCAATTTCAAAAGCTTCTGGCGCACCAATATCTTCTAAATTGATTCCTCCAAAAGTTGGTGCAATGTTTTTTACCGTTTCAATAAAAGCATCTACATCTTTAGTATCTACTTCAATATCAAAAACATCAATATCTGCAAATATTTTAAAAAGTAAACCTTTTCCTTCCATTACAGGCTTTGAAGCCATAGCTCCAATATCTCCTAAACCTAAAACAGCAGTTCCGTTAGATATTACTGCTACTAAATTACCTTTTGCTGTATACTTATACGCATCGTTGTAATTTTTTTCAATAGCCAAACATGGTTCTGCAACTCCTGGCGAATATGCCAAAGATAAATCTCGTTGTGTTGCGTAACTTTTTGTAGGTACCACTTTTATTTTACCTGGAGTTGGTTGTTCGTGGTATATTAGTGCTTCTTTCTTTTTCTTGTCTGAATCCATTTATTCTAATTAAAAATTAATGTGCTATAAATTTAGAGTAATATTTACGGAAAACTTACAGTTATAAAAATTATTTTAAGAATTCGATATTTCTTAACAAACCATTATACTTAGTTCGTTTTACTGCCGATTTCTGAAACACTTTAGAAAAGACATCTTGGGTTATCTCTGTCCAATCATTCTTAGTCATGGATAACAAATCAGGGTGAGGATCAAATAATGGTTCGTTATGTGCTTTTGAAAATTTATTCCAAGGGCAAACATCTTGACAAACATCGCAGCCAAACATCCAATTATCAAATTTACCTTGCATTGTTGTTGGCAAACTATCTTTTAGCTCAATAGTAAAATACGATATGCATTTACTACCATTAACTACATAAGGTTCTACAATTGCTTGTGTGGGGCAAGCATCTATACAAGCTGTACAACTACCACAATGATCTGTGGTGGCATAATCTGATTCCAACTCTAAATCTATAATAAGTTCGGCTATAAAGAAAAAAGAACCGGTTTGTTTTTGTATTAAATTAGTGTTTTTACCAACCCAACCTAAACCACTTTTAGCAGCCCATGCTTTATCTAAAACTGGTGCCGAATCTACAAAGGCTCTACCTGAAACCTCGCCTATATTTTCTATAATAAATTGATGCAGCTCTATCAACTTATCTTTTATTACCATATGATAATCTTTACCATAAGCATATTTAGATAGTTTTGGAGCTTCTATATCTTGTTGTGTTTCTTTAGGAAAATAATTTAGCAATAACGAAACCACACTCTTAGCATCATCGACCAATTTAGTGGGGTCTAAACGCTTATCAAAATGATTTTCCAT
>CAZJGP010000176.1:0-8659 GCA_964545595.1 uncultured Flavobacteriaceae bacterium
ATCTAATATATTCATGAATTCGGTTATGAGCTTTCGGCTATTGGCTTTCAGCTATAAATTTTATTTATAAAATTCTTTTGAATTTCGTTTTCTAAATAAACATTAATAATTTACTATCAACTATCAACTATCAACTATCAACTATCAACTATCAACTATCAACTATCAACTATCAACTATCAACTATCAACTATCAACTATCAACTATCAACTATCAACTATCAACTATCAACTATTTACTAATTTCTTGTACTTTCTTTAAAACTTCTAAAGCTTTTCCGCTTAATAAGCTTTCTTTTGCTTTTTCAAATCCTTGTATAGGCGTTAGGTTCTCAACTGTGGCAATTGCCATTCCTGAATTTGCACATACAACATTGTTTTGTGCTTCTGTACCATTACCGCTTAATACATCCATAAATATTTTAGCTGATGATGCTACAGAGTCACCTCCATAAATTTCAGATTGTTTTAAAGTGTTTACTCCGAAATCTGCAGGAGTTAACATACTTTCTGTATTGCGAGTAATTGTTTTAGTGCTTCCTGTTAAAGAGATTTCATCGTAACCATCAAGAGCGTGTAAAATTGTAAAGTTTTTATCGCCGTTTTGATATAAATAACCATACATACGAGCTAACTCTAAATTAAAAACACCCACCATTTGGTTGGTAGGAAAAGCAGGATTTACCATAGGTCCTAACATATTAAAAAATGTTTTTACACCTAATTCTCTTCGAATTGGAGCTACATTTTTCATTGCAGGATGAAATAAAGGGGCATGTAAAACACATATACCTGTTTCTTCGATACTACGTTTTAAAAAATCTTTATCATTACTAAATTTAATACCTAAATGTTCCATAACATTAGAGCTTCCACAAGCCGAAGAAACACCATAGTTACCATGTTTGGTTACTTTTACACCTGCACCAGCAGCAATAAAAGATGATAGAGTAGAGATATTGAAAGTATCTTTTCCATCGCCACCAGTACCACATAAATCAATAGGGTTGTATTCACTTAAATCGACAGCTAAACAAAGTTCTAAAAGAGCATCACGAAAACCTTCTAATTCTTCTACAGTAATGCTTCGCATCATGTAAACGGTAAGGAATGCAGCAATTTGGCTAGTGTTGTAACTTCCATTAGAAATATTAACAAGAATATCTTTAGCTTCTTGTTTAGCTAATACTTCATGATTTATAAGTCTATTAAGTATATTTTTCATTTTTGTTTATCGTTCTTCGTTAAACGTTTATGGTAAAAATTAGTTTTGTAACGGTTAACAAATAACGAGAACCGATTTACTTTTTTATTTAACTATTTACCCAGTTTTCAAGCATTTTCATTCCATCAGGAGTTAATACTGATTCGGGATGAAATTGCACTCCACGGACATCATACTCGCGATGTCTTAAAGCCATTACTTGACCATTTTCTTCAAGAGCAGTAATTTCTAAGCTATCCGGAAAATTATCTTTAGCAACAACCCAAGAATGATAACGGCCAACTTCGAAAGATTCATTTAGGCCTTTAAATAAAACAGTATCGTTTACAACAGTTTTTATTTCGGTAGCAACACCATGATATACTTTGTCTAGGTTTCTTAATTTACCTCCAAAAACTTCTCCAATTGCTTGTTGCCCTAAACAAACTCCAAAAATACTTTTTGTAGCCGCATATTTTTTAATGATAGGTTTTAACAACCCAGCTTCATCAGGAATACCAGGTCCTGGAGAAAGCAATATTTTATCGTAAGCTTCTACTTCTTCAATAGCTAATTGATCATTTCGTTTAACTATAACTTCGCAGTTTAAACTTTCCAAATAATGTACAAGGTTATACACAAATGAATCGTAATTATCTATAACTAAAATTTTTTTCATATCATCATTCTCTAAAAAAGGAGAATCGTATTTAATTAGTCTTGATTTTTTATTCCCCTTAAAGGGAGAAAATTTTGAATTACATTTTTTAAATGTCTTCAGCTAATTTTAAAGCTTTAGTTAAGGCACCTAATTTATTGTAAACTTCTTGTAATTCACTTTCTTCATTGCTGCCAGTTACTAAACCAGCACCAGCTTGCCAATGTAAGCTATGGTTTTTACTAAGGAAAGTTCTAATCATAATTGCATGATTAAAGTTTCCTTTAAAGTCCATAAAACCAATTGCACCACCATAAAACTCTCTATTTATTGTTTCATATTTTTCAATAAGTTGCATGGCCATGTGTTTTGGGGCGCCACTTAAAGTACCTGCAGGGAAGGTATCGGCAACTACCTGCATAGTTGTGCTATGATCGTGTTTACGACCTGTAACTTTACTTACTAAATGTATTACATGACTGTAAAATTGAACCTCACGGTAACGTTCTACCTGTACATTGCTACCGTTTCTACTTAGATCATTACGAGCTAAGTCAACCAACATAACGTGTTCACTATTTTCTTTAGGATCTTTAGAAAGTTTTTTTGCTAATTCAGCATCTTTTTCATCATCACCTGTACGTTTAAAAGTGCCAGCAATTGGGTGTATTTCAGCAATACCTTCATCAACTACTATTTGTGCTTCGGGAGAACTTCCGAATATTTTAAAATCACCGTAATCAAAATAGAATAAATAAGGAGAAGGGTTTACGCTACGTAATGCTCTATAAACATTAAATTCATCTCCTTTAAATTTTTGAGAAAATCGTTTAGATAATACTAATTGAAAAACATCTCCTCGTTGACAATGCTTTTTAGCAATGGCTACATTTTCTTTGAATTTATCATCGTCTATATTACTAGTAGTTTCTCCAATACTACTAAAAGAATAAGAGGCAAAGTTTTTTACATTTATTAAAGATGCAATTTCTTCAACATTACTTTCTTTATTGTAAGTATGAGCAAAAATATAAGCTTCATTATTAAAATGATTAATGGCAATGATATTTTGATATACCGCATAATAAATATCAGGAATATCTAACTTATTAGGTTTCTGATTAATTTCAACGTCTTCAAAATAACGTACAGCATCGTAAGCTATGTAACCAAATAATCCATTATTTATGAATTTGAAATCACTTTCGTCAGTTTTAAACTGTTTACCAAAATCCTGTATGGTATTTGGAATATCAGTATCTGAAGTTATTTGTGTTTCAATAATTTTTCCATCAGGTAAAGTTTGCGTTATAACCTCATTCATTACTTTAATACTAGCAATAGGATTACAACAGATGTAAGAAAAACTATTTTCAGAACCATGATAATCGCTACTTTCTAATAAAATACTATTAGGAAAACGATCCCTTATTTTAAGATATACACTTACCGGAGTAATTGTATCGGCTATTATTTTTTTAAAATGGGTATTAAGCTGGTAACTCATATACTGTTTATTGTTAGCTGTATTTACATAGAAATACGACTTGAATTAAAAATGAAAAAAGGCTTGTCGTGATAGACAAGCCTTTTTTGTATGAAAAACTAAAATAGGAGGCATCGTATCACGACTGTTAGTCTTGATTGTTCCACCACCAATTGTTAGTATTTATATTTTTCATGTTGCAAATGTAATAAAATTTTATTTTTTTTTGATAACATTGCAAAATAAAATATTCATTATACATAATATTATGAGACAAGATATTGACCAACAAGAATGGGAAGAGCTTTTAGAAAAAGATCAGAACGCAGTAATATTGGATGTTAGAACCCCAGGAGAAGTAGAAGAAGGGTATATAGCCAATATGAAACATTATGATTTTTTTGAAGGACAAGAGTTTTTAGAGGCTTTACAAGAAATGGATAAGTCCAAAAACTACTATTTATATTGTCGTTCAGGTAACCGTAGTGGTCAAGCTTGTGATATTATGGAACAAATGGGTTTTGAAACTACGTATAATTTAGAAGGTGGTTTTATGAATTGGACAGGAGATATTGTTGAGGATTAATTTGTTTTACTTTGTAAGTGTTTGTTTTTCAGATACTTGGCAAATTAAGAAAACATTGTAGTTTTGTTTAAGTGATTTTATTTGCGATTATCTGTGTTTTTTTGTATTTTAAAGTAGATAATATAAAAAAATATGAAAAATACTAAGATATTGATAATGTTGTTGTTTAGTTTTCGATTATTTTCGCAAGAATTAATTCGAAAAAATAGTTCTTTTGATTTTGGATTGAATGGTTGGGAGTATGGAGTAGTAGATTGTAAAAATATAGGGGAGACTCCCATTGCTGAGTTTACAATAAGTAAACAAAGTCATGATTCAGATGCAGCAGCATGTAAAGTAAAAGTTAAAATAAATACTGCTAGTAAAAGTTTTAATGATGTGTATTTGTTAAAGCGCAATATCCCTTTTAAAAAAGGAAAAAAATATAGAATTGTTTTTTATGTAAAAAGTAACAAAAGAGCTGATGCAATAGAAGTTAGTTTAGGATCAGGAAATTTCCCTAATATGAGTTTTATGACAGTTCGAGAAATGAAATTTACAGGAGGAGAGGAATGGAAAAAAATATCATTTACATTGCAAGTTGATAAGAAAAATCCAAAAATAGATTACAATGATTTGTCATTAGTTGTTGGTTTTAATAATCGATTTGGAGTTTTTTATGTTGATGACTTCTCGATAAGACAAATTTAATTTTTACTTAATAGAAACAAAAAAGACTCTAAATTTAGAGTCTTTTTTTATTTAGGTAAGCAAAGGGAACTATTTGAAAGCTTTTTAAGCTGTTTAATAATTAATATGATTTTTTAAGAATTATTAAAAACACTTAAATTACACTTAATTGTTGTTTTAAAGCTTGTTTAAGCGGCTTTTGTGTTTTTGTAGACTTCTTGTTGATAACTTGTTTAGGCTTCTTAAAAAGAACTCATTTAGTTACTTATATTTGAGTTAGAAGTATTTTAAACATAGAAATTTATGAGCGAAGAAGCTAAACAAGGTTATTCAGCCGATAGTATTCAAGCACTAGAAGGAATGGAGCATGTGCGTATGCGTCCTTCCATGTATATAGGAGATGTTGGTGTTCGTGGTTTACACCATTTAGTTTACGAAGTTGTCGATAACTCAATTGATGAAGCTTTAGCTGGTCATTGTGATATGATTACAGTTACTATAAATGAAAACAACTCTATTACGGTTACAGATAATGGTCGTGGTATTCCTGTTGGTTTGCATAAAAAAGAAGGAGTTTCAGCCCTAGAGGTTGTAATGACTAAAATTGGAGCCGGTGGTAAGTTTGATAAAGATTCTTATAAGGTTTCTGGAGGTCTGCATGGTGTTGGGGTTTCTTGTGTAAATGCATTATCAGATCATTTACATGCTAAAGTTTATCGTGATGGTAAAATTTGGGAACAAGAATATGAAAGAGGTAAAGCTGTTTACCCTGTAAAATCTACAGGGGATTCAGATACTAATGGTACCGAAGTAACATTTTTACCAGACCGTTCTATTTTTCAACAAACAGTAGAATATAATTACGACACGCTTGCAGCAAGAATGCGCGAATTAGCATACTTGAATAAAGGTATTAGAGTAACACTTACGGATAAACGTAATAAGGATGAAAAAGGAGAATTTATCTCTGAGTTATTTCATTCGGAAGAAGGTTTAAAAGAGTTTGTTTCTTTCTTAGATAGTTCTCGTAACCAAATTATTGGTAACGTAATTTCTATGGAAGGAGAAAAGAATGATATTCCGGTTGAGGTTGCTATGGTGTATAATGACTCTTATGCTGAGAATTTACATTCATACGTAAACAATATTAATACACACGAAGGAGGTACACATCTTTCAGGTTTTCGTAGAGGTTTAACATCTACACTTAAAAAGTTTGCTGATAATTCAGGAATGCTTGATAAGTTGAAATTTGATATTGCAGGAGATGATTTCCGAGAAGGTTTAACAGCTATTATTTCGGTAAAAGTTGCAGAACCTCAATTCGAGGGACAAACGAAAACTAAATTAGGTAACCGTGAGGTTACTTCAGCAGTTTCTCAAGCGGTTTCTGAAATGTTACAGGATTATTTAGAAGAAAACCCTATAGATGCTAAAACAATTATTCAAAAAGTAATTTTAGCAGCACAAGCACGTCATGCAGCCAAAAAAGCTCGTGAAATGGTGCAACGTAAAACCGTTATGAGCATTGGTGGTTTACCTGGTAAATTATCCGATTGTTCTGAAACTGACCCTGCATCTTGCGAGATATTCTTAGTAGAGGGAGACTCTGCCGGAGGTACAGCAAAACAAGGACGTGATAGAAACTTTCAAGCAATTCTTCCTTTAAGGGGGAAAATATTGAATGTTGAAAAAGCAATGCAACATAAGGTTTTTGAGAACGAAGAAATTAGAAACATTTTTACCGCTCTTGGAGTAACTATTGGAACTGAAGAAGATAGTAAGGCGTTGAACTTATCTAAACTAAGATATCATAAAGTAGTAATTATGTGTGATGCCGATGTTGATGGTAGTCACATTTCTACATTAATATTGACATTCTTTTTCCGCTACATGCGCGAATTGATTGAGCAAGGATATGTTTACATTGCAGCACCACCACTTTATTTAGTTAAAAAAGGTGCTAAAAAGCAATATGCTTGGAATGATGATCAGCGTGATATTATAATGAAAGAATTTGGAGATAACTCTAAAATTCAACGTTATAAAGGTCTTGGAGAAATGAATGCAGAACAACTTTGGGATACAACAATGAATCCTGAATATAGAACAATGCGTCAAATTACAATCGAATCATTAACAGAATCAGATAGAGTTTTCTCTATGTTAATGGGAGATGAGGTTCCACCACGTAGAGAGTTTATTGAAAAGAATGCTGTTTATGCAAATATTGATGCATAATAAGTTTTTTAAATAAAAATGTTAAAGGGTGAGGTTTTCTTTTAGAGAATTTCACCCTTTACTTTTTATAAAGAATCAACGTTTAAAAAATGAGTATTTTTGCACTGTATTACTAAATAAAGTAACATACACTTATATCAAGCAAAGTTAATGACAGGAACCGTATATAAATCAACAGGTAGTTGGTATACCGTAAAAGGAACCGATGCACAATTTTATAATTGTCGTATTAAAGGAAAATTTCGAATAAAAGGAATTAAAAGTACAAATCCTGTAGCGGTTGGTGATCATGTGGACTTTGATGTTGAAGAACAAGATGGTGTAAAAACAGGTGTTATTACAAATATTACAGAACGAGAAAATTATATTGTTCGTAAATCGGTAAACTTATCTAAACAAACACATATTATAGCATCTAATATCGATGTGGTTTTTTTAATTATTACTTTAAATAATCCGCCAACACATACTGCTTTTATAGATCGTTTTTTGGTTACAGCTGAAGCTTACCGAATAAAAACAGTACTTCTGTTTAATAAAATAGAAACGTATAATGACGAAGAGTTAGATGAAATAAGATACCTAGCTCATTTGTATAGGGGTATAGGTTATGAGTGTGAAGGTATTTCTGCAAAGACAGGAAAAAATATAGATAAAGTAATTGAGCGTATGCAAGGTAAGGTGTGTATGTTTTCAGGTCATAGTGGTGTAGGTAAATCTACAATTGTTAATGCAATTGAGCCTAGTTTACACTTAAAAACTAAAGAAATTAGCGATCAGCATAAGCAAGGACAACATACAACTACGTTTGCTGAAATGTATGATCTAGAGAATGATATGCGTATTATTGACACACCAGGAATTAAAGGTTTTGGAATGGTCGATATGGAGCCAGAAGAAGTGAGTGGTTATTTTCCTGAGTTTTTTGAGTTACAAGCCGATTG
Source organism: uncultured Flavobacteriaceae bacterium (assembly GCA_964545595.1). GTDB lineage: Bacteria > Bacteroidota > Bacteroidia > Flavobacteriales > Flavobacteriaceae > Aquimarina. The sequence continues at coordinate 7,789 of CAZJGP010000176.1, forward strand.
TAAATTCAATAACTGTATGCATAAAGATGAACCTAAGTGTGCTGTAAAAGATGCTTTAGAAGAAGGTACAGTTGCGTGGTCTCGTTATCGTAGTTATTTGCAAATTTTAGAAGGAGACGAAACCCATTTTAGAAAAAACAATTATTCTAACGAAGAATGAGAACAGTAATTCAACGCGTTTCAGAAGCTTCGGTAACTATTGATGGAAATTTGAAATCTGAAATTAAAACAGGTTTGTTGATTTTATTAGGGGTAGGTGTTGAAGATTCTAAAGAAGATATAACCTGGTTGGTTAATAAAATTGTTAACCTGAGAGTTTTTCCAAGCGAAACGGGTAATGTAGACAAGTGTATACAAGATGTTAATGGAGAAATATTAGTAATAAGTCAATTCACATTATTTGCAAGTACAAAAAAAGGTAACAGACCAAGTTTTTTAAATTCGGCCAAGCCAAAAATAGCAAAACCTTTGTATTTAGATTTTGTAAAAGCTTTAGAAGAAAAAATAAATAAAAAAATAGGTACAGGAGTTTTTGGTGCCGATATGAAAGTGGCTTTAGTTAATGATGGGCCAATAACTATTTCAATAGATACAAAAAATAAAGAGTAATGGATATTAAAAATGCGCAACTTGCAGTTGATGATTGGATAAAAAATCACGGAGTACGTTATTTTAACGAATTAACAAATATGGGAAAACTAACCGAAGAGGGATGAGAGGATGAACGTATTAAAACACGCCTTTATGGATAACAAAGCGAAAACGAAAGTGATAATAATAAAGATCTTGGCGTAAAATTAGCTGATGTTGATTTTGTATTTTTTTGCTTAAAAACTCAATCTGTTATCTATTTAGAATCTGCTTTTTATAA
>CAZJGP010000177.1:0-7558 GCA_964545595.1 uncultured Flavobacteriaceae bacterium
TCAAGTAATCCGTTTGTTTTACGAACACCTTCTGCACTTTCAGTTAATTTAGCTTTTTCAGCATCGTTTAATTCAATCTCAACGATTTTTTCGATACCATTCTTACCTAATAATACTGGTACACCAATAGAAATATCATTCATTCCGTACTCACCTTCTAATAAAGCTGAACACGGGAACATTTTCTTTTGATCACAAGCTATTGCCTGAACCATTGAAGAAACTGCTGCTCCAGGAGCATACCATGCACTAGTTCCTAAAAGACCTGTTAAAGTAGCACCACCAACTTTAGTATCGGCAGCAACTTTCTCTAAACGCTCTTCTGATAAAAACTCAGAAGCTTTAACACTGTTACGTGCAGCTAAACGAGTTAAAGGCAACATACCTTTATCACTATGACCTCCAATTACCATTCCATCAATATCAGAAATTGGTGCTTCTAAGGCTTCCGCTAAACGGTACTTGAAACGAGCACTATCTAAAGCCCCACCCATACCAATAATACGGTTCTTAGGAAGATCAGTTGTTTTATGAACTAAGTAAGTCATTGTATCCATTGGGTTACTTACCACAATGATGATAATGTTTGGAGAATGCTTAATTAAGTTTTCAGAAACTTGCTTTACAATTCCAGCGTTAATTCCAATTAACTCTTCACGAGTCATACCTGGCTTACGTGGAATACCAGAAGTGATTACTGCTACTTCAGAACCTGCTGTCTTAGCATAATCATTAGTACTTCCAACAACCTGAGTATCGAAGTCTAATAAAGAAGCTGTTTGCATTAAGTCCATTGCTTTTCCTTCAGCATAACCTTCTTTAATATCTAAAATTACTACTTCAGAAGCGAAGTCTTTAATAGCAATATATTCAGCACAACTTGCACCTACTGCTCCAGCACCTACTACAGTTACTTTCATTATATATGTTTTTTGTTATAAAATTTTAATCCTTCAAAAATACAAATATCTCAACATTTAAGCCAATAAGAATTCGCAATTAAAAGGTCTTTAAAGTAAGATTTTAACAATTCTAAAAGGTATTAATATTCCAAAATAAGAATATCTTAAAAAAAGAAGATTTTGTTACACTTCGTTTTTCTTTTGCCCTTCTAATAATTTAGCAAAATAGGCATATAATTCTCCTTTAGTAATTTGAGCCCCTTGCTCTATTAATTTAAATTTATCTAAATTTTTATCTTCAGAATAATCTTTAGTTGCGTTAAAGAAAGAAACACTATCATCCATTAGGTTTTCTTGTAACCATTTATAACCATCATTAGTAAGTAAATCAATTTCTTTATTACTAACTTTAATAGCTATCATGTTCATTTTATCTTCTACTAAATAAAATAAATGAATTTGATTTTTTGAAAAATGTTCTAAGTTTTCAACCTTATTTAAAACTCCTTCCCATACTAAATCACAAAAAACATCAATTTCTGCTTCAGCTACTTCTGGCTTATCTTTTTTCAAAGTAGTCCATTCATCAGCTGTTATTGTTTGTGTTGCTAAGAAATTAATAAATTCTCCATGCAATTCTTCTAATTGCTCTTTACTAAGTCTTTTATACTTCATTACTAAATAGTTTAAACTAAAAAGACTGCCTTTTACAAGGCAGTCTTTTATATCATATAATTATTTCAGCGAAAGCTTATGCTTTTTCTGCAACAATTTCAAATGCTTTTGTAACAACAACATTACGGTGTAAACGTACAGTAGCTTCGTAAGTACCTAAACGCTTAATTGATCCACCAGGAATATTGATAAATTTCTTTTCAACAGAAACTCCTCCTTTAGAGAATGCTTCAGCTACATCAATATTAGAAATAGAACCAAAGATTTTATTTCCAGATCCAGCTTTTGCAGAAATTTTAATATCTAATCCTGCTAACGTAGCCGATTGTGCTTGCGCTTCATCAACTTGCTTTTGCTCTTTATAAGCACGTTGCTTCAAGTTTTCTGCTAATACTTTTTTAGCAGAAACAGTAGCTAATATAGCTGCTCCTTGAGGGATTAAAAAGTTACGACCGTAACCATTTTTCACTTCTACTATATCGTCTGCGAATCCTAGATTCTCAACGTCTTTTTTTAATATAAGTTCCATTACTTGGTCGTATTACTATTTCATTAAATCAGTTACATATGGTAATAAAGCTAAGTGTCTAGCTCTTTTCACTGCAACACTTACTTTTCTTTGGTATTTTAAAGAAGTACCTGTAAGTCTTCTAGGTAAAATTTTACCTTGCTCATTTAAAAAACCAACTAACCAGTCTGCATCTTTATAATCTACATACTTGATACCTGATTTTTGGAAACGACAATATTTTTTGTCTTTGTTTGTATCTATATTAAGTGGAGTAAGATATCTGATCTCTCCATCTTTTTTTCCTTTAGCTTGTTGTTCTATTGATGCCATAACTAAGCTTTTTGTTTAAGTTTAACTCTTCTTCTTTCAGCCCAAGAAATTGCATGCTTATCAAGACTAACAGTTAAATAACGCATAACTCTTTCGTCTCTTCTAAAAAGAACTTCTAATTTGTCAATCGCTTCACCTGGTACAGTGAATTCAAATAAATGGTAAAAACCACTTTTTTTGTGTTGGATTGGGTAAGCTAATTTTTTAAGACCCCAGTCTTCTTTAGATACCATCTTTGCTCCATTCTCAGTTAGAAGATCTTCATACTTCTTAACTGTCTCCTTTATCTGTTCATCAGATAAAACGGGATTCAAGATGAAAACAGTTTCATAATGATTCATAAACTATAGTTTATTGATTAATAATTTTAAGAACGCAAAAGTAATGTCTTTTTACAAAACTAACAACTCAAACAATAAATAATTAGTTTAAAAACACGTAAACACCAGTTTTTCAAACGTTTGAGTATTTACACAACTTTAACACAAAAATCACGTTTTAACACAAAAATCACGAAGCCGACAAAACACTTTTTTTTACCGACGAAAAACGTCATATTATTTGCATCATTTAATTATTTTCAATACTATTGTATAGAAATTAATACATTAACTATGTCAAGTAAGCCTGTTTTAAAGTGTGCAATCGTAGATGACTCAAGACTTCAACGCCTTGCTATAGCCAAACTTATCGAAGATCATGAATCTTTAGATTTAGTAGCTGAATGGAGTAATGCTATTGAAACTAAAAATGGTCTATTAGATACACCTGTTGATTTATTATTTCTAGATATAGAAATGCCAATTTTAACTGGTTTTGATTTACTAGACGATTTAGAAAATAAACCTAAGATTATATTTGTTACTGGTAAAACTAAATATGCATTTAAAGCTTTTGATTACGATGCTATAGATTACCTAAGAAAGCCTCTTAAGCGCGAAAGATTTAATGCTGCAGTAGAAAAGGCTTTAAATCAAACTAGGCTATCTCAAAATAGCGCAGATGCAGTAGATGAAGATTACATATTTGTTAAGAGTAATTTAAAAAAGCGCAAAATATTTTTAAGTAATTTAAAATATGTTGAAGCTCTAGGTGATTACGTTAAGTTAATTATGGATAACAGTGATGCTGTTGTTGTTTTAGCTACTATGAAATCATTTGAATCACAACTACCAAGTGATCGCTTTTTAAGAGTGCATAAATCATATATAGTAAACCTTAAAAAGGTAGAGCGTTACAGTAGTAGAAATATTGAGATTGAAAACGAACAGATACCCGTTAGTAGACATAAAAAAAATGCTTTAAGCGAAGCCTTAAGTTCTTAAACAGAATTTTAAATTTACAAAACACGCATTAGATGGTGTCCACGTTTACGATAACGCGGACACCATTATAGTTTCTAATAGCTTCAAAAGTTTTTAAAACCTTCATTATATAACTTTTAGTATCCGATAAATTTTGTTGCAAAGGAATTTTTAACAAGATATTTTTATTGTACTGGTTACGAATTCTTGATACTGCAGGGAACTCTGGCCCTAATACATTTTGTTTAAAAGAAGCTTTTAACGATTTTGCTAACCAATCAGCTGCTTCATTTGTTTTATTAAAATCTTTATGCCTAACTGTAAACAAAATCATTTTACAAAAAGGCGGATATTTATATTGTCTTCTTTCTTGTAACTGTTCTTCAAACATTTCTACATAATTATTTGTAGAAACTTGTTGTAAAATTTGATGTAATGGATTAAAACTTTGAATTAATACTTTTCCTCTTTTTGAAGAACGCCCAGAACGACCCGAAACTTGACTTAATAATTGATAAGTACGTTCATGTGCACGGTAATCAGGAAAAAACAACAAACCATCTGCATTCATTACCCCTACTAAGCTTACATTTTTAAAATCTAAACCTTTTGCTAACATTTGAGTACCTATTAAAATAGATACTTCTTGATTTTCAAATTGCGCTATTATCTTTTGGTGTCCATATTTACCTCTCGTAGTGTCTTGATCCATACGAGCTATATTCACTTTAGGGAAAAGTTCTTTTAATTCCACTTCTACTTGTTCTGTACCTAAACCTTTAGTTGTTAAGCTTGTACTACCACATGCTCTACAAGCTATTTGTTCTGCTATTTGATACCCACAGTAATGACACCTTAATTGTTTAGTATGCTTATGATAGGTTAAACTAACATCGCATTGTGTACATTGCGGAACAGTACCGCAGGTTGTACATTCTTGTATTGAAGAATACCCTCTTCTATTTTGAAACAAAATAACTTGCTCTCCTGCATCTAAAGATTCTTGAATTCTCTCAATTAAACGATCACTAAAGTGACCTTTCATTTCTCGTTTTTTATATTTTTTCTGTAAATCAATAAGTTCTATATCGGGTAACTGAACATTTTGATGTCTTTTTTTTAATTCAACTAATCCGTACTTACCTTTTTTAGCATTATTATATGTTTCAATACTTGGGGTAGCTGAACCTAATAAAACTTTTGCTTTAAAACTATGTGCTAAAACTATTGCTGTATCTCGTGCATGATAGCGTGGCGCAGGTTCATACTGCTTATAGGTCTGCTCATGTTCTTCATCAACAATTACTAAACCTAAATTTGAAAAAGGAAGAAATACAGAAGAACGTACACCAATTACAAGTAATGGCTTATCTGAAGAGTTTAAAATCCTTTGCCATGCTTCTACTCTTTCATTTGCTGAAAAACGAGAATGATAAACAACTAAATAACTTCCGAAAAAAACCTTTAATCGTTCTATTAACTGCGTTGTTAAAGCTATTTCAGGTACTAAAAAAAGGACTTGTTTATTCTTATCTAAAACCTGTTTAATAAGTTTACTATAAATTTCTGTTTTACCCGATGAAGTTACTCCATGCAATAAACACACATTCTTTTGCTCAAATTCTTTTTTAATCTCAGAATAAGCAATTGCTTGATATTTATTTAATTCTCTTTTTTCGTTTAACTGATCTTTAGAAAAATCTATACGATCTGTTTGTTCTTCATAAATTTCAAAAATTCCTTTTTGAACCAATCCTTTAATACTAGCTTGACTAGCTTTTGCTTTATCTAATAGCTCTTTTACTGTTATTTTAGGCTGTATCGCTTTTAAAGTAAAATACTGTAACAGTAGTTCTCTTTGCTTTTGAGCATTCTTAAGGCTTTCTAATAATTCTGGCAACTGTTCTTCTTTTATAGAAGAGTTAAGCCTTAACCATTTTATTACTTTAGGAGTATATTTTTCTACTACATACTCCTCTATTACAATTAACTTTTTTTCTAAAAGTCTATAAGCTACTGGTAATACTGTCTTTTTACCTAGTATTTTTGTTAGCTCTTGAATTTTTAAACTGCTTTTAAATTGTAGTGCTTCATAAACTAAAAACTCATCATCTTTTAATGTATTTGTATCTACAATATTAGTTTCTGTTTTAGTTATTATTGTTTCTCCTTCTAAAAGTAAAGCTGAAGGCAAGGCCGCTTTTAATAGCTCTCCATGGGTACACATGTAATAACTAGCCATCCATTGCCATAGAGCTAATTGAGTTTTTAAGACTAATGGTTTATCATCTAAAATACAATCAATCTCTTTAGCCTCATATAAATCAGGAGAGTTTGTATGTATATTAATTACTATAGCCGCATATAATTTTCTTTTTCCAAAAGGAACAGAAACACGCATTCCTTGTTTTAAAAAAGCTGCCTCTTTTTCAGAAATAGAATAAGTAAATGTCTGCTTAATTGCAATAGGTAGTAATACATCAATATAATTGCCCATAAAACAAAGCTAGTTTAATTCTATAAAAAAAGCACCTTACTTAATTAAGTAGGTGCTTTTTTAATTAAAATTTATGTAATTACGATTTATTAAGCATTCCTTCTTTTAATGATTTACTTGCCGGTTCTTCTCCTAACCAAATTTTATATAATGCAAATTTAAAATCTTGTCCTTCAATTACACCTAATTCTTTATCATTATAATAACAAACAACTCCTTTATCTTTTATATATACTAAATCTAGCTTATCACCTACGCTTAATTCTTTTTGATAGTATTCTCTAATTTTAGCTATTCTACTTTCTAAAGTAGATGTATTTCCGCCTGTAGCTTTTACAAAACCTTCTTCTATTTTTGAAATCATAGTTTCTCTAGAAATCAATTCTGAAGTAATCTCAATTTTAATAGCCATTGTCTCATTTTCGTATGCTATCGAAATTGGATCTGAGCTTTTCTCTTGTAGATATAAAGCCGCAGAATACAACTCTATAAAAAATAAAGAACGCGTACCTGCCCCATTCATTTTTAAAGTCTCATTTCCGTATACAACTTCATAGTCCATTGTTGTTCTTCCTACATTAATTTGAGCATAATTACTACTTATTAGGCTGAAAAAAGAGATAAAAAGAATAAGGGCTTTTAATTTTATCATAATTTATATTTTAATTGAGGTTAAATATATTTAAGTAAACAACTTACTTTTTAATTTGTGTAAATATGATTTTTAAATCCGTGACAAAAATACGTTATTTTTTCACTTAAAAAACCTTACATCCGAAATACCATTTATTTTATCGTTGTTATTTTTAGCTAACATCTACATATTTTCAAAAAACATACCATAAATTACTACGTTAAAATAACACTTATAATTCATATATACTATGCTTACATAGCTTTTTTTAAGTAAACTATAGTATAGCTAATCAGTTTCCCTAAATTTATTTTAAAATAATAATTAACAACTTTTCGTTAAGATACATTTAATTTAAAAAAATAATACTTTTTCAATATACGAAAAGGTTTTAAAAATGGTTGGACAAATTTAATCTCTTAGGGTTTAATTCCCCGATGCTTGCATCGATATTTTTTATATTTGTGTATATCAGAAAGTATTTACTTACATAAATCACATACTGTTTCCGTTCTCCTATATCATTTTGTATTCCCAACAAAATATAGACGAGTTGTTTTTGATAAAACTATAGATACAAGTTTAGTTGATATTTGTGTTGAGATATCAGAACGTTATGAAGTTCATTTCTTAGAAATAGGAACAGATAAAAATCACGTTCATTTTTTACTACAATCAGTTCCTACAAAAAGTCCAACTTCTTTG
>CAZJGP010000178.1:0-2848 GCA_964545595.1 uncultured Flavobacteriaceae bacterium
ATTAAAAGAAGTTTACAGCTCCAGTTTTAATATCATACATACCACCAACAATTTTAATATCACCTTCTTTTTCCATTGTAGCTAATACATCACTTTCTTTACGAATTTGATCAATTGTCATTAACACATTCTTTTTAGCAACCTCGTTAACAAAATCAATATTACTAGAGTTTCTTAAAGTTTCATCTTTAGGCTCAGTAACAGCTGCTACAGCTGGTTCAATTTTATTTATTAGTGCAGTTAAATTTCCTAAACGAGCGTGGTCACATGCTCCCTTTACAGCACCACAAGCAGTGTGCCCTAAAACAACAACAACTTTAGTACCTGCTAATTTACAAGCAAATTCCATACTACCAAGTATGTCAACATTTACAAAGTTTCCGGCAATACGGATACTAAATAAATCACCAATTCCTTGATCAAAAATTAATTCAGAAGATACTCTTGAGTCAATACAACTTAATACTGTAGCAAAAGGAAATTGTCCAGTACTTGTATCTTCAACTTGTTCTAATAAGTTTCTATTTACTTGTGTTTTGTTTAAAAAACGAGCATTACCTGCTTTCAATTCTTCTATAGAAAGTTCAGGGGTCATTTTAGCTTGTGCTTCTTTGGTATATGCTTTCATAATATATGTTCTTTTTAATTTTAGGGGTGTTTTGTTTATATAATTTTTAATAAAATTAAGCAGTAAGTTCTGGTCTTAATTTAAAATACTCAATAAAGCTTTCTGGGTTAGAAACTTCTCCTTTTTCAGAAATTATATGAATATCAATATTTCTATTTTTAGCTTTTTCAGAAAAATCTTCTAGTATTTCAATAATATCATTATCTAAATATCTAGTTTTTGTAATGTCTAAATCTAGATGAGAATCTTGTTCAAGTTTATCTAATTCTTTTAAAATGGCTCCTTTGTTAAAGAAAGTTACTTCTTCTGCTAAAGTCATTTTTACAGCTTTCTTACCATTTTTCTCTTTTACAATATGTAAAAAATGTGAATTTTGAAAACTCTTTATAAGTATAATAACAATACCTACAGCTAAACCTAATCCAATTCCTAAAAGTAAATCGCCAGTAATAACCATTGGTAATACAGTAGCCATAAATGGTATAAATTGTTTCCAACCTAATTTAAACATATTAATAAATGTAGAAGGTTTAGCTAATTTAAATCCTACAATTAATAGAACGGAAGCCAATACAGATAAAGGAATTTTATTCAATAAATTAGGAATTAAAATAACTGAAACTAGTAAAAATAAACCATGAATAATTGCAGATGTTTTTGTTTTACCACCAGACTGAATGTTAGCAGAACTACGTACAATTACTTGTGTAACAGGTAAACCACCAATTAATCCTGAAGCAATGTTACCGACACCTTGTGCTAAAAGTTCTCTATTTGTTGGTGTAACACGTTTATAAGGGTCTATTTTATCAGTAGCTTCAACACATAGTAAAGTTTCTAAACTAGCTACTAAAGCTATTGTAAATGCAGTAACCCAAATTTGAGGATTTGTAATTGCTCCAAAGTTAGGTAATGTAAATTGACCAAAAAATGAATCAATACTATCTGGCACAGGAACACTTACTAAATGGTAGCTATTATCTAAACCAAAAGTTTCATTTCCTTGTGTAAAAACATAGTATAAAATACCAACTACAACAGCTACAAGGGGACCTTGTACTAACTGAAAAATCTTTCCTTTTTTAGATAAAACGTTACTCCAAAGTAATAAAATACCTAAACCAATAGCAGCTATTAAGGTAGCACCAATAGAAATTGAATTTAAAGATTCAAAAAGCTTTGTTCCTGCTTTGTTTCCAAAGAAATAAGGTATTTGTTTCATTATAATTATGATACCAATACCAGTAAGCATTCCTTTAATTACAGATGAAGGAAAGTAGTAACCAATTATTCCTAGTTTTAAAAGACCAAATACTAATTGAATAGCTCCTCCTAATACTACAGCTAAAAGAAAGTTCTGGTAACCACCTAATGCTCCAATTGCTGTTAAAACAATAGCAGCTAACCCTGCAGCAGGTCCACTTACTCCAATTTGAGATCCACTTAATGCTCCTACAAGAACACCTCCTATAATACCTGAAATTAAACCAGCAAATAAGGGAGCTCCACTGGCTAGTGCAATACCTAAACATAAAGGTAATGCAACAAAAAACACAACAATACTAGCGGGTATGTCGGTTTTAAAATTTTTAAATGGGTTTGAATTATTATTCATATTTTTTGTGTAAAATCACATAATTATATGTGATGAAATTTAATTTAAAATTTTAAAATTTATTCTAAAAACACTAATTCTGACAGGGAATATATTACTTGTTGGAATTAGTTCTACACATAAAAATCTGGAGGAGGGGTATGGATATCAAAATTAAATTCCCAAAAGGGAGCTTGTACAAATGATATTTCTTCTAAGTTTAATTCACTTTCATTAAACTTATAATTATTAAAACTGTATTTAATAAAATGATCTTTGTTTTCCTTTTCAATAGTATCTTCTTCGTCAGCGTCTTTTTCTTCTTCAATATCAAATTCTACTAATTCAAAGTTAGTTTCAAAAAACAAATCTATTGTTCTAATATTATATTGCAAAGACATACTTAAAAACACTACTAGAAATAGTAGTTTTTTTAAATAATTAAATATGTTTTTTTTATAGATCATTTATTGTCTTTTGTACTAAATCTGTATAAAATTTTACAATATTATTTTTACCAGCTTCTACGTTAGTTAAAAACGGTAAATGTTTTGAAAAGTAGCGTTGATGATGTGCTCCTTCTATAACAGTAGAAATTAACATATTAGGAAATTTAAATTCAGGAT
>CAZJGP010000179.1:0-22295 GCA_964545595.1 uncultured Flavobacteriaceae bacterium
GTATATATACAATCAACATATTAAATACCCAAATACAGTTATAACTAATAGAGCTAGAAAAATAAATTATGACACTAATGGAGAGCTTCTACCTTATAGTAGATGGAAGTATAATAACATTAATGATTTAAATAGTAAAAACATTTTACCCATAGGAGCAGATGGCATTTTATACCCTCCAAAAGCTTTTAAAGACATTGTTTTTAACGAAGATTTATTTTTAAGTCTATGCCCTAGAGCTGATGACTTATGGTTTAAAGCAATGGCTTTATTAAACAATACAAGTTCACAACTTTCATCTCAAATTCCGCCTAAACCTATTCCAATTATTGGAACTCAAAAAGTAGCTTTAAAAAAGGAAAACTCGCATTTGAATAAAAATGTAACTCAATGGAAAGCTTTAAAAGATCATTTTAATTTTGACGCTTATTAAACAAAAACCTCCTCGTTTATAACGAGGAGGTTTTTGTTTAATAATCTTTAGATTTTCCAAATTGAGAATGCGTTTTCATCCTTCTAAACCAAGATATTTTTCTTAGTTCTGGCACTTTATTATTAGAAAGATAATCTTCAACTGCTTCAACCATTCTTAAAGCTGAATTTCCATCATTATAAGGGTGATATTGGCTTGATATTTTTTCTCTTGATTTCGAAAAAGGATCAAGTTTGATATTTTTTTCAACTAACGGAATTAGTTGAGAATAATCTTCACTATTCTCCCACTCAATATTTTTTGAAATATTTTTAAAAGTAATTACTGGTTTATCTAATAGTAAAAACTCATAAATAACTGAAGATGTATCACTCACCAAAACATCCGACATTACTAAGAACTTTATAATATTCTTTTCTTCCTGAAAAAGGATACGTTCACAATTAGTTGTTAGCTCTTTATAAGCCGACAACCATTCTTCCGCCATAAGTGGATGAAATTTAAGCAATATTAAATAATCCGGGTTTTCCGATAATTTTTTAAGTTGATCAATTAAAAAAGGTGCCGAAGTTAATTTAGGAGAAAAAGTAGGCGCATACAGAATTACTTTTTTTGCTCCATATTTCTGTAATAATTCACTTTTAGCCTTAATACTCGATTCCTCTATTAATGAGTATTCATCCAATTTTGGCCAGCCTGTTTCTATAACATCAAAATCTTTAAATTTTGAGCTTAGCTCTTTAAACCTCTTTGTAAAATAAGGTCCTTGTGTTAAGTATAAATCAAAATAATGACGAATCCTAAAGTGACCTTTTTTCTCACCTGCTAAACCGTGAAAAACCTGTGTTTTTAAACCTCTTAAATAATAAGGCACAATGTTTCCCGGTGCATAAATAACATCGGCATTATAATACTCTAAATCTATAATTTCTGTAGTGTAGTTCTCTTGTTTAAAAGGAAAGTCTTTTTCTATTTTATTGGCTACAAACCACAAAAAATCATGAGACTTTCTCTCTAAAACAATTTTTATAGGTTCTAAAATTGAAAAAGCATAATTATTCAAACAAAAAAGAATTACTTTCATTATAAAGTTTTATTCACGTTCTCTAAATCTTCTACAAAATCAATTTCCATACAATTATAAGCTGATATATCTACTGCTTTAACTTTAATATTATCTTTTTCTATTGCCAATTCAAGACCCCTTTCAAAATAGTCATTCGCATCACAAGCTTCTAAATGTGTTATGAATTTTTGAATATCATTTGATGAAATAAAGTTAATCCCTACTGCTTCACCTAATCCATTTTTTACTTCTTTAGAAAGCTCGTCAATGTAATTATCTTTCAACGTATACTTTACTTCTTCATCAGCAACTTTACTAGTATTTACCGCTACAAAAGATTCATTAGCTTCAATAAATGGATTTAAAACCTCTAATAATTTACCATCAAAAACAACATCTCCATTAAACCAAAGTACTGACTGATCTTTATTCTTTTTTAAAGCTTTTAATAAGCTTTTTGAAGTATTTGTTTGATCAAAGAAAGGATTATAGATATAAGTCAATTCTGAAAAACGTTCCATTATTAAATTTTTCTTAAAACCTACAACTACATTAACATCATCAATATCATAATACGTAGCTATATTTTCAGTTTGCATTTGCATTATGCTCTTTCCATTTTTTAATGGAGTTAATGGTTTTGGAAATGGGTTCCCCAAACGAGAACCAATACCAGCTGCTAGAATAACAATCTTCATAAAAGTATTTTAATTGTGATACTTCAAATTTATGGGTAATAAACAAGTTTTAAAACTTTTTAGCAACCTAAAATCAAACTTTAAGTTACATTAAATTAACATAAAAATACTTTAAAAAACTCAAGAAGGTATTCAGTTACAATTCATACATTTGAATTAAACTAGTATTAAAAAATAAAAAAATGTTACTACTCAATGATCAGCTTTATATAGGTGAGGGAGAAATTAGAAAATGTTATGAACATCCTGAAAAAGCTAACTTGTGTATTAAAATTCCTCGTGAACATGTAACTAGAGAATATACTTATAAAGAAATTCTTTATTTTAAAAAATTAGCCCGTAGAGATAAGTCTAAATATATCTATCCATTTTATTCCGATTTTCAAGGAGAAATAAAAACATCAATTGGTAAAGGTCAAATATTTGATCTAATAAGAGATGAGACAACTGGTGAAATTTCAAAAACATTAGAATTTTATTTAGAAGAAGATTCTAACCTTAGTGATGATAAACTCTGGAATGCTTTACAAGAGTTAAAAAAACAAATGACTATTCATAAAGTTTTTACTAGAGATTTAAGATCAAGAAATTTATGCTGTAAAATACTAAAAAATAACAGTATACAAATTATTATTATTGATGGTATAGGCCATCGTGATTTTTTTCCTTTTGCTGACTTATTTAATTATTTTTCAAAAAAGAAAGTTGATCGCACTTTTAAAAAATGGCATTTTAATAGTTTAAAGCAACAACGTGATTTTTTAAAAAAAGAAAAAACTCCTGATATATAACATGAATATCAGGAGTTTTTTCTTTTTTAAAATATAGCTTTATTAAGAAAGCTTTGCTTTCACAATAGTTGAAATCGTTTTACCATCGGCCTTACCTGCTAATTTTGCAGATGCTTGCCCCATAACTTTACCCATATCTTTCATACCTTCAGCACCTGTAGATGCAATAATTTCTTCAATAATAGCAGTTACTTCTTCTTCACTTAATTGAGCTGGTAAAAATTGAGCAATAACTTCTGCTTGTGCTAATTCTGGTTCAGCTAAATCTTCACGACCTTGTTCTGAAAAAATCACAGCACTATCTTTACGTTGTTTTACTAATTTTTGTAAAATTTTCAACTCTTGATCTTCTGTTAACTCTTCTTTAGATCCTGATTCTGTTTGTGCTAATAAAATAGCTGACTTTACAGCTCTTAATGATGCTAAAGCATTTTGATCTTTAGCTTTCATTGCTGCTTTCATAGCAGTCATTATATCTTTAGATAAACTCATTTTTTTTATTTTTTGAATTCCTTTTATTTTAATAACAAATAATTATTAGTCTACGTTATCGTGTAAAAAAGAATTATTTCTTCTTAATTGAATATCATTATTACTATCCGTACTTAATGAAGTTCTAGATACTCTTTGATCAACATCAGAATCTTCTAGATGTAACCCTGCTCTTTTGTAAGCTGGTTGTTTTTCTATTTCATCGATATTTGAAGCTGAAGGTCTAAACTTGTAATTAAAATCTTTCATACGAGCTTTTCTCTCAGAAGCTCTTGCTCTTAAAACTTCAGAAATTGGCAAATCTAAAGGATCTTCATTTTCTTCAGGTTGAGCTATTAGATTTTCTTCAACTATTCTTTTTTCAAAAACAATTTCCGGTTCTACTTCTAGTTCTTGTTTTAAATCTTGTGCTCTTTCTGTTTTAGTTTCAACAACTAACTCTTCTACTTCTTCTTCTAATTGATATCTAATAACACCAGAAGAATCAGTAGTATTCTCTACTATTTCTTCTTCTAAAACCTCTATAACTGGTTCTTTAACAATCGTAGCAATAGGCTTTACTACTTTTATTTCTTCATGATCTACAACCTCTATATTTTTAGGGTCTCTAGACAATGGAATATCAAAAGTAAATGTCATTTGCTCACAAGCTTCATCTTCAACAACAACTTCTGACTTATTTATTTCTTTTGGCTCTTCTTTAGCTGTAATAGTATCATTAACCTCAATTTCATTAATTATTTTTTGAGTATTAATAATCACAAAATCTTCTTCAGGTATTTCTTCTGCAAAACTCTCAACTTCTTCAGCATCTAAAACCTCTAAGTTTCTTATATGCTGCGTTGTTGGCATCAATAAAGATTCAACTACAGTATTTTTAGGCTCTTCAATTTCTTCTAGATTATGTCTAATAACCTCTGTTTTTTGAGGCTCTTCTACAACTGGAGTTGGAATTTCTTTAGCTTGTAACTCTGTAACCTCACTAATTGAAGAATCAATTACATTAGCAGGTATTACAACATTACCAGTATTTTTAGCTGATAAACTTTGCTCTAGTCTTTGCTCTTCACTTAAAGAGTGAATTATTTTTCTTGTCTCTGTATTTACAATTTCATCTTGTTGCTCAGCATTAAAACCTGTTGCAATAACTGTAACTGAAACTGAATCATCTAATGCTTCATCATCACCGACACCCATTATAATGTTAGCTCCATGCCCTGCTTCTGCCTGAATAAAGTCGTTAATTTCTCCTATTTCATCAATAGTAATTTCTTCTTTACCAGAAACAATTAATAGTAAAACATTTTTAGCTCCTGTTATCTTATTATCATTTAATAACGGAGAATCTAATGCTTTAGATATTGCCATGTGAGCTCTGTCGGCACCCGATGCATTTGCAGAACCCATAATAGCAGTTCCGCTATTACTTAATACTGTTTTAGCATCACGTAAATCAATATTTTGTGTATAGTGGTGTGTAATTACTTCTGCAATTCCTCTTGAAGCTGTAGCCAAAACCTCATCTGCTTTTGAGAATCCTGCTTTAAACCCAAGGTTACCATACACTTCTCTTAATTTATTATTATTAATAACAATTAAAGAATCTACTTCATTTCTTAATTTTTCAACACCAATTTGTGCTTGTTCATTACGCATTTTACCTTCGAACTGGAAAGGAATTGTAACAATACCTACGGTAAGTATATCTAATTCTTTGGCCATTTTAGCTAAAATTGGAGCAGCACCTGTACCTGTACCTCCACCCATTCCAGCTGTAATAAATACCATTTTGGTATTTCCTTCGAACATATTTTTAATATCCTCGTAACTTTCAAGAGCAGCTTGCTCTCCTACATCCGGATTCGCTCCAGCTCCCAATCCTTCTGTTAAAGAAACCCCTAATTGAATTTTATTAGGAATTGGACTATTTTCTAGTGCTTGAGAATCAGTATTACAAATAATAAAGTCTACTCCCTTTATTCCTTGTTGGAACATGTGATTAATAGCATTACTACCACCTCCACCAACACCAACGACTTTTATTACGTTAGATTGGTTCTTTGGCATATCGAAAGAAATACTTGTTAACCCACTTTGATTACTCATAATTTCGTTGTTTTTTGTTGAAATCAATACTTACCTACCTATATTATTCTGCGTTATCTAAAAATTCTTTAAACTTGGCCGCCCAGCGATCAAGCACTCCTTGTTTTGGAGCAGAAATAGATTTACGACTAACTTTTTCTTTTTCTAAAACCTCAGTATCATTACTTGCTTCAGTCTCACTAACACTTGCTGTTTCTAATACTTCTTGTTCAACAGCAACTTCAACCTCTTCTGCTCTTCTTTTTGAACTTTCTAAACTATCCATTACCAAACCTACAGCTGTAGCATACAAAGGACTTGTTGTCTCTATATCACTATCTCCTGCTAGATGTTCATTTGGATAACCTATTCTAGTATCCATACCTGTTATAAATTCAACAAGTTGTTTTAAGTGTTTTAATTGTGCTCCACCACCTGTAAGTACAATACCTGCTATCAGTTGTTTTTTTGTAGTATCGTGCCCGTAATTTTTAATTTCTTGAAAAACTAATTCAATAATTTCTACTACACGTGCATGTATAATTTTTGAAAGGTTTTTTAATGAAATTTCTTTAGGCTCTCTACCTCTTAAACCAGGTATACTTACTATTTCATTATCTTTATTTTCTCCAGGCCATGCTGATCCAAACTTTACTTTTAAAAGCTCCGCTTGTTTTTCAATAATAGAACACCCCTCTTTTACATCTTCTGTAACCACATTTCCTCCGAAAGGAATTACAGCAGTGTGTCTAATTATACCATCTTTAAAAATAGCTAAATCAGTAGTACCTCCACCTATATCAATTAAAGCAACACCTGCTTCTTTTTCTTCTTGACTTAATACTGCGTTTGCAGAAGCCAAAGGTTCTAATGTAATACCAGACAATTGTAAATTAGAACTCTTAACGCAACGCCCAATATTTCTAATTGAAGTTATTTGACCAACCACAACATGAAAATTAGCTTCTAAACGTGCTCCATACATTCCTATTGGCTCATTAATTTCAGCTTGTCCGTCCACTTTATATTCTTGCGGAAGCACATGCAAAATTTCTTCACCAGGAAGCATTACCAATTTATGCACTTGATTACATAATTGATCAATATCTTCTACATCTATAACTTTTTCTGAATCGTGACGTACAATGTAATCACTATGTTGTAAACTACGAATATGCTGTCCTGCAATACCAACAGTTACATCTTTTATAGTTACTCCCGAAATACTTTCAGCTTCTTGAATTGCTTGTTGAATAGACTGTATCGTTTGCGTAATATTATTAACAACACCACGATGCACACCTAAACTCTTAGATTTCCCAATCCCAAGAACTTCCATTTTCCCATACTCATTGTAACGCCCAATCATAGCTACTATCTTGGTCGTTCCAATATCTAATCCTACTGCTATTTCGTTTTGCCCCATTATTAAACTTTTGTACAGATTACTTGATTGGCAATCTCTAAATTCACGTATTTATATTGATCAAAAAGTTTATCCTTTTCTGCTTTTACATAAAAAGCCTTCAAATTTTCAAATTTCAATTCTTGCTTATTAACCCCCCCTAGTTTAACCGCAAAACCATGATCTCTTAATGTTAATAAAAAATCATTTTCTTTTACACAACTAATACCAACAACAAGTTCTGTTAAAAACTTATCACCATTTATAAAATTAATTAACGTTAATAGATCACTTTTATGTTGCTTAGTATAATTATATACCAAGGGTACTCTAATTGCGTAATTTGATGACAAAGGCATCTCATATCCTTCTTTATCAAAATAAAAAGGAATAGCACTAAACACCCTAGCTATGGGAGTTCGTTGAACCACATTAGCTCCAACTATTCCATTTACAGACACATAAACCTCAGCATTTTTTATATGCTTTTGTTTTTTTATTTTCTGTTCTACCAGCCTCAAATTTAAAATATCTTTTGATAGCAAACCACCATTTACTGGTGTTTCTATTAACATTTTATTAATAAAATTTTCTGCTATAAAAAGATTCTTTTCCCCTACAAATTTAATGCCAGCACTTGTTACTTTTCTACTATTATTTCTCTTTTTAGCAAACGTCAAAAGCCCTATTAAAGCAATAGCAAAAAAAACTATTCCAATGTTGTATTGCCATTTTTTCATGATAATAAAGCCTTTTTTATATTCTCAACTTCTGTACCAATATCACCTGCTCCTATACTTAAAACTATATCTGTATTCAAGTTTTTTAAACCTGAAAGCATTTCTGATTTTCTAACTAATTTTTTATTATCATTATCAATTAAGGTCAACAACCACTCTGATGTTATCCCTTCCATAGGTAATTCTCTTGCCGGATATATATCCAACAATAAAACCTCATCAAATTGTGCTAAACTTTTTCCAAAATCTTCTGCAAAATCTTTTGTTCTACTAAACAAATGCGGCTGAAAAATTGCTGTTATACTTTTTTCAGGGTGCATTTCTCTAACCGCTTGATGCAACGCATTTATTTCGGTCGGATGATGTGCATAATCATCTATATAAATTAAATTGTTAGTTTTAATTTGATAACTAAAACGACGCTTTATTCCTTTAAAAGTTAATAAAGCCTTTGCCAGTTTTACGGCCGGGGAACCAAATTGTAAAGCTAAAGCAAAGGCGGTAACTGCATTCTTCAGGTTATGATGACCTGGTAGGTAAAAACGCAAATTTTTTATAATTGTATCCGGAGTTTTTAAATCAAATAAATACCCTCCATTATCAATCGTAACATTTTGTGCGCAATAATCTGAATTGTCATTAATACCAATAGTTAAACCATCTATAGGTAAACCATTAATCACTAACATTTTATTTTCGGTCTTATTTGCAAAATCATTAAATGATTTTACTAAAGCATCCGAATTACCATATATATCAAGGTGATCTGCATCCATCGATGTTATAGCCGATACATTAGGGTACAGTTGTAAAAAAGAGCGATCAAATTCATCTGCTTCTACAACCACAACTTCATTACCAGAACTAATATAATTAGAATTAAAATTCTCACTAATACCACCTAAAAAAGCAGTTACTTTTTCATCTACTTCATAAAGTAAATGCGCTAAAATAGTTGATGTTGTAGTTTTTCCGTGTGTTCCTGCCACAGCAAGAGTAAAAGTATCTTTAGTAATAAAACCTAATACTTTTGCTCGTTTATGAACTTCAAAATTTTCTTTTAGAAAATAAACCAATTGTTCATGTGCTACAGGTATTGCAGGTGTATAAACTATTAATGTGTTTTCCTTATCTAAATATTTTTCAGGAACACTATTTATCGATTCTTCAAAATTTATTTGTACTCCTATTTCTTCTAAAGCTTCTGTAATTTCAGATGGAGTTTTATCATAACCTCCAACGTTCTTCCCTACACTAACAAAATAGCGCGCGATAGCACTCATTCCGATACCACCAACACCAACAAAATAAACGTTCTCTATGTTACTTAACTCTTTCAATTACTTCTCTATTATTTTTACAATTTCATTAACTATACTAGCTGTTGCATTTTCTTTAGCCTGCCTTTTTAAGTTAATTGATAATTTTTCTTTTATTTCTTCATTATTAAACAAGTCCAATATTTTAGCCTCAAACTCAGTATTTAATTTAGATTGTTTAATCATGTAAGCTGCATTTTTATCTACAATTGCTTGCGCATTTTTTGTTTGATGATCTTCTGCCACATAAGGTGAAGGAATAAACAAAACTGGCTTACCAACTATAGCAAGTTCTGAAACTGAACTAGCACCTGCTCGTGATATAATAACATTGGCCGCTGCATATGCTAGATCCATACGATCTACGTAAGCCAAAATATTTACATTATCTGACTGATAGTGCTTATATTTATCATAGTAAAGCTTACCACACTGCCATAAAACCTGAACACCTTGTTCTTTAAAAAACTCTATACGCTCAGCAACTAATTCATTTATTGCTTTTGCTCCTAAGCTTCCTCCTAAAACTAAAAGTGTTTTTTTATTCGGTTTTAAACCAAAATGCAAAACAGCTTCATTGGATCCTACTTTAGTATTCAAAATATCTTTACGAACAGGGTTACCTGTTATCAATATTTTCTCTGAAGGAAAAAACTTTTCTAACCCTTCATAAGCAACGCATATTTTAGATGCTTTATTAGCCAACAACTTATTTGTTATTCCTGGATAAGAGTTTTGCTCTTGCACCAGAGTAGGAACTCCCATAATTCCGGCCATTTTCAATAAGGCTGCACTTGCATAACCCCCTGTACCTATTGCAACAGTTGGCTTTTGTTTTTTTATAATTTTATATGAATTCCAAAGGCTACTAATTAACTTAAACGGAATCAATAAATTTTTTATTATTTGACCACGTTGTAATCCACTAATCCAAAGTCCTTCTATTTTATAACCCGCATTAGGAACTTTCTGCATTTCCATGCGATCACTTGCTCCTACAAACAAAAAATTTGCTTTGGGGTATTTTTCTTTCAAACCATCAGCAATAGCAATAGCCGGATATATATGTCCGCCTGTTCCTCCACCTGATATTAAAAAAGATTGTTCTTTCATTATATTAAACTTTAAACCCCTATTGGTTCTACATTTTTATTATTAACAAAATTTCCACCAGCACTTACACTTAACACTATTCCTAATGCTAAACACGTCATCCAAATAGAAGTACCCCCACTACTTATAAGTGGTAATGTTTGTCCCGTTACCGGAAATAACTCTACTGCAACTGCCATATTAATTAAAGCCTGAAAAACAATTGGTAAGCCTACTCCTAAAACCAATAATTTTCCAAAAACGTCTGTACATTTATGAGAAACAATAATTAATCTTGCTAAAAAAAACAAATAAGTAAACATTATAGACACCCCTCCAAATAACCCAAATTCTTCTGCTATTATAGCATATATAAAATCTGAGGAAGATTGTGGCAAAAAGTTTCTTTGCACACTCTTACCAGGTCCCTTACCCATTATACCACCAGTAGCAATAGCTATTTTAGCTCGCTCTATCTGATAATTTTCTTTTGTTGATTCGTCTTTAGAGGTAAAGTTTTCTATTCTACTAACCCAAGTATCTACCCTATTCGGAAAAGCATCTGGAAAGGCTTTTGCTGTTAATATGAATAGAGTTAAAAACAATGCTCCTGTAGCAAAAATTAACATCAAATATTTTATAGGAAAACCACCAATAAAAACTAACACTATAACCATTGCAAAAATTATAGCTGCTGTAGAAAAATTTGCTGGTAAAATAAAGCCTATAACTATCAAAACTGGCAACCACAATGGCAATAACGTATCTTTAAATGAATATTCTTTAGAAACAATTTTTGCTAAATAACGAGCAACATAACTTAACAACACTACTGATGCTAATGTGGATGTTTGAAACGAAACCCCCACAATTGGTACTCTTATCCATCTACTTGCATTGGCACCCCCAATAGTAGTACCTTGTACCATAGTTACAATTAAAAGAATAATTGCAAAAGGTAACATTATAATAGACAAACCTTTAAAATAATTATAAGGCACTTTATGTACCCCATAAACAATCATAAAACCAAGTAATAAATGAATAGCATGTTTTATTAAAAACTTAAACGTATCACCATTACCACCATACAAATAGGCTAAGTTACTGCTTGCACTATACACTGGCATAAACGAAAACAATGCCAATAGAGCCGCAATGGACCACAGCACCTTATCTCCTTGTATATGTTGTAATAATTGCTTCATTGTACTACAATCTTCTTACCGCTTCTTTAAACTGATCTCCTCTATCTTCATAACTTTCAAATAAATCGAAACTTGCACAACATGGCGATAATAATACCGTATCATTACGTTCTCCTAATTTATAAGCTACTTTAACAGCCTCATTCATAGATTGAGTTTCCACAATAGTGTCTACACAATTTTTAAACGCATTTACAATAGCACTGTTATCTACACCTAAACAAATTACAGCCTTTACTTTTTCGCGTACTAAAGCAAAAAGTTCACTATAATCATTCCCTTTATCGACACCACCAACAATCCAAACTATCGGGGTTTTAACTGCTTCTAAAGCAAAGTATGCAGCATTTACATTTGTTGCTTTAGAATCATTAATGTATTGCACATTACCAATCTTTAAAACACTTTCTAACCTATGTTCTACACCATGAAAATTAGACATACTCTCACGTATTGTCTTTTTACGAATACCAATTAGCTTGGCTACAGTTGCTGCTGCCATTGCATTTTTAGCATTGTGTTTTCCTTTTAATGAAAGACCGTCTTGATCCATTAAGACTTCTTCTTCATTGTACATTTTCATCATAATTTGATTATCTTTTAAGTAGGTACCTTGTGTTAATTCTTTTTCTAACGAAAAAGGAAAACACTGAGATTTAATTGGGTTATTTTTTAAAAATTCTTCTATTTTACTATCATCAGCATCATAAACAAAAAAATCTTTTCCTGTCTGATTCATTACTAATCGGAACTTTGATGCTACATATTTATCATAATCATAATCGTATCGATCTAAATGATCTGGCGATAAATTTGTTAAAACCGCTATGTGCGGATTAAAATCTTTTATTCCATCTAATTGAAAACTGCTTAATTCTAAAACAAATGTTTTTGTCTTATTTTCTAAAACCGCTTTTGCAAAACTGTCACCTATATTTCCTGCCATTGAAACATCATTTTTTTCTGATGCCAATACATGGCCTGTTAACATTGTTGTAGTTGTTTTTCCATTACTTCCTGTAATACCAACTATAGTGGCATCTGTATAAACAGCAGCAAATTCTATTTCAGAAACCACAGGTATATTATTTAAAATTATTTTTTGAATAATAGGTGCCTTATCAGGTATCCCTGGGCTTTTAACAACACAAGATGCCTCTAATATTAAATTCTCTGTATGTTGTTTTTCTTCAAATTCTATTGAAGCCTCTTGTAATTGATTCGAATATTTTTCTGAAATTTCTCCGTAGTCTGAAACAAACACATTATACCCTTTAGCTTGAGCCAATAATGCAGAACCTACACCACTTTCTCCTGCTCCAAGGATTACAATTTTTTTTATGTTTTGTTTATTATTCATTTTTAACTACTATCTTAATTTTAATGTAACAATAGTTACAACCGCTAATAATATACCTACAATCCAAAAACGAGTTACTATTTTACTTTCGTGAAAACCCTTCTTTTGATAATGGTGATGCAACGGAGACATTAAGAAAATACGTTTACCCTCTCCTGTTTTTTTCTTAGTGTATTTAAAATAACCTACCTGTAATACTACTGATAAGTTTTCAGCTAAAAATATTCCGCACAAAACAGGTATTAATAATTCTTTACGAGCTGCAATTGCTATAACTGCTATAATTCCTCCAATAGTTAAACTACCTGTGTCTCCCATAAACACTTGAGCCGGATATGTGTTATACCATAAAAAACCTATCAATGCTCCAGCAAATGCTGCTACAAAAACAGTAGCTTCTCCCAAATGAGGTATATACATTACATTCAAATAATCTGAAAAAACAATATTACCCGAAATCCAAACTAATATTGCTAAAGTAATTACCATAATTGCAGATGAACCTGCTGCCAAACCATCTATTCCGTCGGTAAGGTTTGCTCCATTTGAAACTGCCGTAATTATAAAAATTACTACTGGTATAAATATTAACCAAGCATATTTAACATACCCTGGATTAATCCAAGTTAATACCGATGCATAATCAAACTCATTATCTTTAAAAAATGGAATGGTTGTTTTTGTAGATTTTATTTCTTCTCCAAATTCTAAACGAGAATCATGTGAAACATTTTCTATTTTTTCTGATTGCGTTTTTTCTTCTTTAATGGTAATGTCATTATGAAAATACATAACAGCACCAACAAAAATTCCTAATCCTATTTGACCAACTACTTTAAATTTTCCGGCTAGCCCCTCTTTATTTTTCTTTTTAATTTTCAAGTAATCATCAGCAAAACCAATAGACCCCATCCAAAGTGTTGTAACAATTAAAAGCAGTATATATATATTACCCAAATCTGCAAAAAGAAGCACAGGTATTAATGTAGCAAGTATTATAATTATTCCTCCCATTGTAGGCGTTCCTGCTTTTTCTACCTGCCCATCAAGACCTAAATCTCTAATACTTTCACCCATTTGCTTTTTTTGAAGCATTTGAATGATACGCTTTCCATACACTACTGAAATCAACAAGGAAAACACAATAGACAACGCAGCTCTAAAGGTCAAGAAACCAAAAAGACTTGCTCCTGGCAATTGATAGTTTTTTTCTAAAAAATCAAATAAATAGTATAACATTATTACTGCATTAATTTTAAATATTCTTTAACCACTTCCATATCATTGAAAGCTGTTTTCTCTCCTTTTATATCTTGATAATTTTCATGACCTTTACCAGCAATTAAAATAATATCATTTGGCGATGCCATAGACACTGCTGTTTTTATTGCCTGCTTACGATCTTGAATACTCAACGTCTTTTTAAAATCTTGAGCTTGCACTCCTTCTTCAATTTCTTTTAATATTTCTGAAGGGTCTTCAAAACGAGGGTTATCATTTGTAAAAATTACTTTACCACTTAATTGAGCTGCTATATTACCCATCAAAGGTCTTTTAGCTTTATCTCTATCTCCTCCACAACCAACTACTGTAATTACAGTTTCATTTTTAGTTCTAATAGTATTTATTGTATCTAACACATTTTTTAAAGCATCTGGAGTGTGTGCAAAATCAACTATTATAGTTACTTTATTAGAAACTATGTACTGAAAGCGACCACTTACACTTTCTAGATTACTCATTAACTGTAATGTTTCTAATGATTCTAACCCTAACAATTCTGCCACAGCATAAACGGCTGCTAAATTTGAAGCATTAAAACCACCAATTAATTTTGTCCAAAATTCTTGATCATTTAATTTCAGTAGCATTCCACCAAAACCATTCTCTAATATATTTACACGATAATCTGCATACGATTTCAAAGCATAACTTACTTGTTTTGCTTTCGTATTTTGCAACATTATTTTACCGTTTTTATCATCTGCATTAGTTAATGCAAATGCTGTTTTAGGTAATGTGTCAAAAAAAGATTTTTTAACATCTCGATACTCTTTAAAAGTTTCATGATAATCTAAATGATCATGAGAAAGGTTTGTAAAAACTCCTCCTTTAAAATGTAACCCTTGTGTTCTTTTTTGATGAATTCCATGAGAGCTAACTTCCATAAAACAAAAAGTAACTCCTGCATTTACCATATCTGCTAAATGCTTTTGTAATTGTAAAGCATCAGGTGTTGTATGCGTTGCTGGTATTTCAAGTGTGTCTACACAAACTTTAACCGTTGATATTAAACCTACTTTATAACCTGCATTTTTAAATAACTGAAACAACAAACTAGTTACGGTTGTTTTTCCGTTTGTTCCTGTTACACCAATTAATTGTAATTTTTCTGACGGATTATCATAAAAATTACTCGCCATGATAGCCAAAGCTTCTTGCGTATTTTTAACAACAACATATGTTATTTCGTTAACCTGAACTTCAGGAATTTCTTCGCAAACAATTACTAAAGCACCATTAATTACTGCTTTATCAATAAACTTATGCCCATCAACTTGCACTCCTTTTACTGCAACAAACACATCATTTAATTGCACTAAACGAGAATCGAATTGTATAGAAGCAACACTAATAGTTGTGTTTCCAATTACCGATTCAATTGCTACTTTATATAATATGTCAGTTAAATTACTCAAGATAATACGATACTTATTTTTTTACGTTTCCCTATTTTTTCGCCTTGCGGAATAGATTGTTTTTTAATTTTCCCTTCCCCAGAAATACTTACCTCCAAACCTAAATTTTCTAACAAAGGCAAAGCGTCCATCAAATACATACCTTTTACATTTGGCATTAATGTTTTATACTGTTGTGAAAGTGTATAATACTTTTCAAAACTTTTAACATTAAGCGTATCTGGTATTTTTACTTCATCAATTATAGGTGTACCTGAATGAATTTTATGTGCTATTTTTTTAAATACAGGAGCTGCAACTACATTTCCATAGAAACCAATTTTCTTATCTGGTTCATGTATAACAACTATACAAGAGTATTTAGGCGCTTCCGCAGGAAAATAACCTACAAAAGATGATATATATTCTAGCTTATCTTTTCCCTTTCCGTAATTTTTTTGACAAGTACCTGTTTTACCTGCCATTGATATATAATTTGAATGTATATTTTTTGCCGTTCCTGTTTTAACAACATTAGACATTAATTGTCGCATAACACTTGCCGTTTTAGGAGAACATATTGCCGGATTCAAAACCTCTCTTTCAAAAGACCTTTCTACCGAGTCCCAAGCTCGAACCTCTTTTATAAATTGAGGCTTCACCATTTTACCTTCATTTGCAATGGCATTATAAAAAGATAATGTTTGTAACGGTGTCATTGACACTCCATAACCAAAGGCCATCCAAGGTAATGTAGTTCCATACCAATTTTTATCTCCAGGGTAAGGTAATTTAGGCTCCCCTTCTCCTTTTATAGGTAGTCCTAATGTTTTATTTAGACCCATATTATAGAAACGATCTATCAATTTTTTAGGGTCATTTTTATATTCTGCAGTAATAACTTTTGCAAAAGCAGTATTCGATGACAATTCAAATGCCTTTCCTAAAGAAATTTTACCATAACCTCCCCAATGTGAATCGTAAACAGTTCTGTCATAAAATTTAACACGTCCATTCTCTGTATCAACAACTGAACTTGAATCAATAGCAGTATCTTCTAACAAAGCAATCATAGACATTAGCTTAAACGTAGAACCAGGCTCATGCGATTCGCCAACTGCATAATTTAAACGTTCATAATATTTATTATCCTTAGTTTTTGCTAGATTAGAAATTGCCTTTATATCTCCTGTTTTAGTTTCCATAACCACAACGCAACCATGATGAGCTTTATATTTTTCTAATTGACTAAGCAAAGCATGGTGGGCAATATCTTGAATATTAACATCTATAGTTGAAACTACATCAAAACCATCTTGTGGTTCTACTTCATTATTATCAGACACTGGTTTCCACTGTCCTTTAGAAATTTTTTGTTTTAAACGCTTACCAGCATTTCCTCTTAAATAAAGCCCATAAGCTCCTTCTAAACCAACACGAGTGTAATAGCCGTTTTCATCTTGGCGTTCGTAACCAACCGTTCTTTCTGCTATTTTACCTATAGGGTGCTCACGAACTGTTCTTTGCTCTACAATTAATCCTCCTTTATTTGCTCCTTTATTAAGGATAGGGAAATTTTTAACACGCACATACTGAGCATAGCCTACGTTTCTACAAATTAAAAAATACCTATTCTTATTGGTACGTGCTTTTCTTAATCGTTTATTATAATAACTTACTGGCTTACCAAACTCTTTAGAAAGTGCTGCTGATAAATCTTTAACATTTTTTTGAAAAAAATCACTCTTAACTGTTACTGCATCAAATCTAATATCATACTTAGGTACTGATGTCGCTAATAAATTATAATTTGCATCGTATAAATTACCTCGGTTTGCAGGAATAACAAAGTCTTTAAAAACTCTATTTTGAGCAATTTTCTTATATTTTTCACCTTCAGAAACTTGAATAGTAAACAACCTAAATAGTACTGCAAACGCAAATAGTATCATAAGCGTAGCGACCACATAAGATCTGTTCGATATTTTTTTTATTATTGTTTCCAAAGAATAACTTAATTCACAATTATTTTATAAGGTGGTTCTTCTGATGGTTTAACCCCTTTATTATTTAATTTCTTTTGTATTTCTGACTCCATCTTTAGCTGCATTAATCTAGAACGTCCATCTACAAATCGAGTTCTAAATTCTTTAACAACACTATTTTTTGAAGCTATTTGATGTATTTTTCTTTCCGCATTATGCGAACTAGCAATCATAATCATTGCTAAAACTGACAAAAACAAAAGCATACCCCAGTTTTTTGCTGCATCATCAGACAACAATAACTTACCTTTTAATATGCTATAAATTTTATCTTTCATTAATCTTCTATTCTTTCAGCTACTCTTAATTTTGCACTACGCGCTCTATTATTAACTGCTATTTCTTTTGCATCAGGTACAATTAACCCTCCTACTTTTTTAAACGGAACGGAAACCCTACCAAAAACATCTTTTTCTGGCTCCCCTTCAAACATTCCACTTCTTATATATCTTTTTACCAATCTATCTTCAAGAGAGTGGTATGATATTAAACTAATACGACCTCCTGGATTTAACAAATCTTTAGTCTGTTCTAAAAATTCTTTTAAAACTTGAATCTCTTGGTTTACCTCTATTCTAATTGCTTGATAAACTTGTGCAAGAATCTTGTGTTGTTTGCTTTTTATCATACAAGGTTGCAACAACTCTTTTAATTGCTCACTTGTTTTTACTGGAGCATCTTTTCTGGCTTCACATATAATACGTGCCATTTTAGCGGCGCTTCTTAATTCACCATACTGAAACAAAACATTAGAAAGATCTTGTTCTTCATAAGAATTAATAACCTCATAAGCTGATAATGCAGCCTCTTGATTCATTCTCATATCTAAGTCCGCCTCAAAACGAGTAGAAAAACCTCTTTTTGCAACATCAAATTGATGAGAAGAAACTCCAAAATCACCTAATATTCCATCTACTTTTTTAATTCCATAAAAACGCATGAAACGTTTAATGAATCTAAAATTATGAGGCACCAATTGAAATCTTTCATCATCTAATGCATTTTTATGAGCGTCTTGATCTTGATCAAACCCATATAATTTTCCCTTTGGACCTAATCGAGATAAAATCTCTTTTGAATGACCACCTCCACCAAAGGTTACATCAATATAAATTCCATCAGGTTTAATATTTAAACCATCAACAGTCTGCTTTAATAATACTGGTACGTGATATTCATTCTCCATCTAAATCGTCTTCAAATCCCATTACTTCTTCAGCCAAATCTGCAAAATCTTCAGTAGCATCATCAACTGCTTTTTCATATTTCTTTTTATCCCAAATCTCAATAATGTTAATTGCTGAAGACAACACTAATTCTTTTTCTATCCCTGCAAAGGCAATTAAATCCTTAGGAATTAAAATACGCCCTGTTGCATCAATATCTATTTCTTTTACTCCTGCAGTAAAACGACGAATAAAATCATTATTCTTTTTCTTAAAACGATTCAACTTGCTTACCTTTTGCATCACTTTATCCCATTCGGATTTAGGATACAACTCTACACAAGGCTGAAAAACTGAACGCTTCAAAACAAACCCACCACTTAACAAGCTATCCAACTGCTTCTTATAAGCAGAAGGCAACATCAAACGCCCTTTAGCATCTGCTTTACACTCATATGTTCCTATTAGGTTTACCACTTCAATATTTGAATTACTCAAAGATATTGAAAATATCACCACATTTTACCACTATATACCACTTTGTTAATAAGTTGCTAGATATAATTTAAAGACAAATAAAACCGATAAAAAACACACTCGAGAAACTAACAATTGAAATTAATAGAACATTAACTTAAAAAATGAATTATAAATAATAAGTGAAATTTGTTATTAAAAAAAGTAGGTCAGGTCATTTTTAAAATATTATATTTGCGTTTCAGTTATGCAAAAGCGTTAATGAACCAAGAATTAATAACAGAAGGTAAATTTAGATATGCCTCATCAGGCGAAGGTACACCTATAGTAGTCTTACATGGACTAATGGGTGGATTAAGTAACTTTAGTGGAGTATACAATTACTTTCCTGAAAAAGGATATAGAGTACTTATACCTGAGCTACCGATCTACGAACTTTCATTAGTAAAAACCAATATAAAAACATTAGCTAAATTTCTTAAAGACTTTTTAGCTCATGTAAATTGTAATAATATAATTCTTGTAGGTAATTCATTAGGAGGCCACATTGCATTAGTATTTCAAAAAATGTATCCAGAACTTGTTAAAGGATTAGTTTTAACAGGAAGCTCTGGTTTATATGAAAATGCAATGGGAGAAAGTTACCCAAAAAGAGGTGACTATGAATTTATAAAAGAAAAAGCAGAAGGTGTTTTTTACGATCCTAAAATAGCTTCTAAAGAAATGGTTGACGAAGTTTACAATACCGTAAATGACAGAAACAAAGTTATTAGAACTATAGCAATTGCTAAGAGTGCTATTAGACATAATATGGCTGAAGATTTACCCAATATAAAAGTTCCTGCTTGTATAATATGGGGTAAAGATGACACTGTTACTCCACCAAATGTTGGTGAAGATTTTAATAAACTGATACCAAACTCAACTCTATATTGGATAGATAAGTGCGGACATGCTGCCATGATGGAACATCCTGACATTTTTAACAAGTATGTTCATGAATGGTTAATTAAAGAGGAACTTTAAACTATTTAACCTTTGAAAATAACAAGCGCTGATTTCGTAATAAGTAACAGTGAGGTAAAAAGATGTCCTAAGGAACACTTTCCGGAATACGCTTTTATTGGACGATCTAATGTAGGTAAATCCTCTTTAATTAATGCTCTCATGAGCAGAAAGAGCCTTGCCAAAACATCAGGAAAACCAGGAAAAACCCAATTAATAAATCATTTTTTAATTAATAAGAATTGGTTTTTAGTAGATCTACCAGGTTATGGATATGCAAAAGTGTCTAAATCTGAAAAAAGAACATTTCAAAAATTCATAACAAACTATTTTAAGCAACGTGTACAACTTGTTTCTGCTTTTGTACTAGTAGACAGTAGACATGAGCCACAAAAAATAGATATGGCTTTTATGGAATGGATGGCCACCAATGGAGTTCCTTTCTTCATTATATTTACAAAATCTGATAAATTAACAAAAACTCAACTTCCAAAGAATATCGAGGCTTACAAAAATAAAATGTTAGAATTTTGGGAAGAAATGCCTCCTTATTTTATAACATCTTCATCTAACAAAAATGGATGTGATGATGTATTAAAGCATATTGAGAATCTTAATGAAGATTTTTACAAAAAATAAAATAACACTATTATATAAAAAAGGATCGTAAAATACGATCCTTTTTTTATCTGATATAATCAGATACTATTCTTTCTTTAAGTTTAATTTGTCTGCAAAATAATCAGTAAAATCTTTCATTGTATCAGCCATCTTAGTATCCTGAGTGGCTCTTTTATAAGTATCAGTCATAGCTACTAGTGTTTGATGAAAAAAAACTTTCATTTCATCAACAGGCATTTCTTTTGTCCATAAATCAATACGTAAACTTTCTTTCGATTTAGCATCCCAAACAGACAACAAAAAAGCCTTTGCTTCTTCATTATTAACACCACCATCTTCAGCCGTCCAACTTAATTTTTCAGGAACTTTATTTTCATCAAGACCTACATTAATTTTAATTTCAGAATTATGTACTACAGACATTATTTTTTTGGTTTAAATTTCGAAGATTCGAAAATTGTTTTACTATCAATTTCCATTAATTCTTGCAAAGATACATTGTTATTACTCATGAAAGCAAGGACTATTTTAAAACCTACATACTGACCTACTCGATCAGGAGATTGCTGATCTAACTCCAAATAAAATTTGGAAAAAGGAGCCGGATAAACAAAACGTGGCAGCAAATTTTTATCAGTACTATATAACATATCTTTCTCTATAAAATACCTCCATATAAAAGCCTCATTTGCCTCTAACCACGAATATTCATCACTATTATAACTCAATAAGTTTGACATAGAAGAATCGGGTAATATTTTACTGAGTAAATAATACCTTTTTCCAAACATGATCATTTGTGAAATAAAATCTCTGTTATCAGGACGAGCAATAATTTTCTTAGCATATTCCATTCCGATATCTGACAATATAAAAGATTTAGAAAAATCATCTCTTATATACTTATCTATATCATAGTAGAAATAATGATCACTACCTAAGTAACAATCAAAAGACAACAACAAAAGCTCTTTAGTTAATATAACACGATTGCGATAATCAACACTACTAATTAAACTTACTACTTTTGGAATATTAATTTGAGGATAGTAATATCTTAAATATTTAAGCATAGTACTTATATCAGAATCTAAAGTATTATCAATAGGAAAAACTTTTTTTACTTCAGAAACCAACTCATTATGTAAAGTATCTTTAGATTTTTCTACCCAAAAACCATCATTTAATTTTTCAGAAAACAAATAAGGGTAATCAGATTTTAACTTAAAAACACCAATAGAATCTAAATTATTAAATTTTTGATCAAAACGTTCTACTTTTAGCTTTAAATCAATTTTATCTATTTCCTTTTTTATTACTGAATTTTTATTGTCATTACAAGAAATTAATAGCAATGAAAAAAATATTATGGGAATGAAAAAATTAAAAGTTTTTTGTAATTGCACTATAATCTCTATTAAATTGTTTATGGTATACAAATTAAAAGATTTAAGCTAAAACAAAGGCAAGATGAACAGGTTTTATTTAAAAAAAGGCATAAAAAAAGCCTCAATAAATAAATATTGAGGCTTTCAAAAAAGGCGGCGACCTACTCTCCCACAAATGCAGTACCATTGGCGCTATTAGGCTTAACTTCTCTGTTCGGAATGGGAA
>CAZJGP010000180.1:0-12340 GCA_964545595.1 uncultured Flavobacteriaceae bacterium
TTAATAGAGTATGTGCTTACTAGAGTAGAAGGTTTTATAATTGATGTGTTGTTTTTAATTAAGAAATAACTTAAACTAATAAGTAAAGCTAAACTAGCTGCAATAGCATATTTATAGTATATAGTTTTAACTTTAGATTTATTAGAATCTTTTAAGATCTTTTTAGACAGCTGTTCTTCAAAATTTTTGAAATAATTATCAGGTATTTTAAAACCATCGTTTTGTTTATTCATAACAATTTAGTTTTAAGTTAATAAATTAGGATCTTCAATTAAAAATGTAGATATTTTTTTAGCAGCTATATGGTACGAAGCCTTAAGACTACCTTCAGATACATTTAAAATTTCAGAAATTTCTTTAAATTTTAAATCATCATAATATCGCATACAAAAAACATTACGTTGTTTATTAGGTAGAGTAAGTAAAGCTTTTTGCAAATTTAATTGTATAGCATCTCCTTCAAAATAAATATCCTCTTGAAGGTTTTCTAATATTTTGTTATTTAATTCAAGAGAACTTATTTGTAGGCGTTTCTTTTTCTTATTTAAAAAATTGATACTTTCATTATAAGCAATGCGGTACATCCAGGTTTTTATAGAGCTATTTCCTTTAAAATTAGGTATAGCCTTATAAATTTTTATAAAAGTATTTTGTAGTACATCATTACTGTCATCATGTATTAAAACAACTTTTCTTATATGCCAATATAATTGCTCCTGATATAATTCTAAAAGAAGTTTAAATGCTTTTTCAGTATCATTTTGTAGTAAATTTAATATAAGAGTCTCTTTTTTCAATTAACTAATTTTATGTTAATACTTTATTAGACTCTTAAAAACAAAAAAGGTTTAATTAGTTTTTTTAAATAGTATCATTTTAAATGCATATTCCTACAGAACCATCAAAAACTAATAATGGTTCATCACTTAAATCTATTACATCTATGGTATCTATAATATAAGAAAAATACGTTTTTATTTGTTCTTCATTAACAGGACTATTAACCGTAAACTGTAAAGTTCTTCTTACGTTAGAAACATAATATTCCAAAATAAAAAACGGATTACCTTCATTAAAAATTTCAATAATATCATTAGAAGGTATATCTCGAATACCCCTGGCAATATTAGGAACTCCTTCAGATGTAGTAGCGCTTATTGAAGTTTCAGAAAAAGGGCAATCAAAGAAAGTCCATTCTTTTTCACTAACAACAGTATTGGCATTATTAGATAAAAATAATCCTTCTGTAGTATATTTGTAAACTACATTAGTCAAAGGTAAAGCAGGGTCAATTCTACCAAATGTAATACCAGCATTTGGGTCTATGTTTTGATCAAAAATAATATTTGATACATCATTGTCTAAAATAATATCATCATTATCTTCTCCACATCCTAAAATAGCTAATGAAACAAACAAAAGCATAATATTTTTTAATAACATAATCTTTATATTAAAATAGATTTCGAAATTTACCAAAAAGTTTACTACTATGTATACTTCTAACTAAATAGAATATAAAAAAGTATTTAAAATTGAATAAAAGCACTAGAAAATTACTTGTTATTGGTCATGTTTGGCCACAACCTAAAGCATCTGCAGCAGGAGAACATATGTTACATTTAATACAGTTGTTTAAAGATATGTGTTATCAAGTTCATTTTGCAACAGCGGCACAGCAACCACCTAATTATTCTGATTTAGATACCATAGATATAATTACCGATTTTATAGAACTTAATAATGATAATTTTAACGATCACTTATTAAAAGTGTCACCAGACGTTGTTTTATTTGATCGTTTTATGGTGGAAGAACAATTTAGTTGGAGGGTAAAGCAAATTTGCCCAAATGCATTAAGAATTTTAGATACAGAGGATATTCATTTTTTAAGAAAAGAGCGCGAATTAAATTTTAAAGGGAAAATTAACGAGGGTTTGTCAGATATTGCTAAACGTGAAATATCTAGTATTTACCGTTGTGATTTAAGTCTAGTTATATCGGAATTTGAAATAGATTTATTGACAAAAGAATATGCAATACCCCAAAGCTTATTGTGCTATTTGCCATTATTAAGTAATGAAATTAGGTTAGAAGACTCATTTAGCTTTAATGAGCGTAAAGATGTAATGTTTGTTGGTAATTTTTTACATGAACCTAATTGGCAAGCAGTACAGACTTTAAAAAAAGAAATTTGGCCATTAGTACGTGAACAAAATAAAGAATTACAATTGCATATTTATGGAGCTTACGCAGCAGAAAAACATAAGCAATTAAATAACCCTAAAGAAAATTTTTATGTTCACGGTTATATAGATGATATTGAAGCTGTAATAAAAAAAACTCGTTTATTAGTAGCACCAATATATATAGGTGCAGGTCAAAAAGGAAAATTATTAAAAGCCATGCAATGTGGAACACCATCTATTACTACAAGTATTGGAGTAGAATCTATGCAATTTGAAAAAGAATGGCCGGGTGTAATAGCAGATGATTTTGAAATTTTCACAAAACAATTATTGGAAATTTATTCAGATAAAACGTATTGGGAAAAAAAGCAGCGTAATATTTTACCTTTAGTAAATGAACACTTTCAGTATAAGAGCTACCTGCCAATTTTAAATGATAGGCTTAATTTATTGTTTGAACAAAAAGAAAAGTTAAGAGCTAAAAATATTATAGGAGAAATCCTTTGGCATAATAGCATGCGTAGCACAGAGTTTATGAGTCGTTGGATAATGGAAAAAAATAAATAATATTTTATTATTCTTTAATAATTACGGCAGTGGCTTTAAAACCAGTAGATAAAGCCCAACGGTCATTTAAAATTACGGTAGATTTATCATCAATTATTTTTAATTGTGCAGTATTAGGAGCAAATTGCCCCATATTAAGAGCCATAAAATCAATTTTATAAAACCCGTCTGTAGGTAAGTTTACTTTATATTGTGAAAAACCATTGACTAAGTTTGCTTTTAGTACTACAATTTCATCATTTACAAAGAGTCTAATAACATCTCCGTCTATTTTACCGTAATCTCTAAATTTTAAAATTAAAAATTTACTTTTAGTTCTAATGTCACCTAATTTTTGATCTCTTTGAAAATAAGCAGATATTCCATCTTCTTTACTTAAGTATTTTGGTTGATCATTAGTTAAGTATTTGTTCACTGTTGGTGCAGTACCAAAATCTAGTTTTTTAGGGCTTAAAGTACCAAAGTTATCACTATCAATTTTACTGTTTATTTTAAAGCTATTATTAGATTTTGGAGATAAAAAATTAGAGGTGTTTGGCAGCTGAATGACGCTTTTGGTGTCATTTTTTTTTGACAATTTTTCTTTTTCTTTATTATTTAATCCGCTAAAATCAATTGTTTTTATTGAATTACTTTCAATTTGGGCAAGGGAATTGATTGAAAAACAAAAAGTTATTAATAGAAAAGTAAGTAATTTCAATTTTAAAAAGGGTGTTAATTAAGTGATAATAACTCGTTGATGTAATTTAATCATTTTTTTAGTGTGATAACTCGTTTTTTGTATATTGGAAGTACAACTATTATAAACTTAATACTTAATTTTAAGTAAGTATTATTACTAACAAACGCCCGACCCCAGTCAATGTTACAAAAAGTACTTTTTATAGACGACGATAAACCTACCAATATTATTAACGAACGTTTAGCACAGCGTTCTAATTCATTTAAAGATATTAAGGTCTGCATTAATAGTGCCAAAGCACTTAATTATCTTACAGAAGTAGTAAAAAATAATGGCGTATATCCTGATTTAATATTTTTAGATATTAATATGCCAGCTTTGAACGGTTGGGAGTTTTTAGATGCCTTTAAAGAATTAAAACTTCTGAAAAAAATAAAAATAGTAATGCTTTCTACAGCAGATAATATTACACAGACTCAAATAGAAAGATACAAAGAGGTTGTTTCTTGTTATGAAACAAAACCATTAAGTTTAGATAAAATAAAACAGCATGTTAGTGTTTTAGGTTGTGCTAATTAAAATTTTTCAAATACACCTAGACCAAATAGGGCATAATCATATTTTACAGGATCTATAGCATCCATTTTTCGTAATTGAGTGTCTAACTCTAATAAAGCTTTACCGTCGTTTTGTTTACGATTAAGTATTCCGAGCTTTCTGGCAACGTTACCGGAATGTACATCTAAGGGACAAGATAGTTGGCTAGATGTTAGGTTTTGCCAAATACCTAAATCAACACCTTTAGAGTTAGAGCGTACCATCCACCTAAAAAACATGTTAATACGTTTTGCAGCTGAATTTTTAGCAGGGTCACTTACGTGTTTTGTTGTGCGGGTTGGATGAGGTAATGAAAAAAAACTTTTCTTAAAATCAGTAATAGAATCATTTAAACGAGGAAGGTTTTTATAATCTATAAAGAAGTCTTCCATACTATTTTTAGTAGTATATAAATGTTTTAAGGCTGTTATAAAATAATCTAAGTCAATGCTGTTAAAGGTTCTATGTACAAAACCTTCTAGGTATTCTTGGTGTTTTTCAGCTTCGTATTCCATTACAAAATCATAGGGGGTATGCCCCATAATTTCCATAAGTTTTGTAGCATTATTAATAATACTTTTCCTGTTACCCCAAGCAATGGTTGCAGTTAAAAAACCAGCAATTTCAATATCTTGTTTTAAACTAAAGCTAGCAGGTATATGTATAGGATCAGTATCTAAAAAGCTAGGTTCTTCATATAAACTGGCCTTTTCATCTAAAAATTCTTTTAACTCTGCTTTGTTTAGTTTTTTCAAAATTGAATTTTAAATATTAAAAAAGAGTATTTGGTTTTATTTAGATTAAATTCCCATCACTCATAACTAATTTTCTATCAGCCATATTTGCAAATTCATTGTTGTGGGTAACAATAACAAATGTTTGCCCAAAGGTATCGCGTAAGCTAAAAAATAATTGGTGTAGATTTTCAGCAGATTCGCTATCTAAATTACCAGAAGGCTCATCGGCGTAGACTACTTTAGGATCATTAATTAAAGCCCTGGCAACAGCAACTCTTTGTTGTTCTCCTCCAGACATTGCATCTGGTTTATGGTTATATCTATGAGATAAGCCAAGGAAATCTAACAGTTTTTTAGCTTTAATTTCGGTTTCTTTTTTTTCAGAACCTTTAATAAAAGCAGGTATGCAAACATTTTCTAAGGCAGTAAATTCAGGTAATAATTGATGGAATTGGAATATGAAACCTAATTGTTCATTTCTGAATTTAGCTAAATCGTTATCCGATAAAGCACCAATATTAGTACCATTAATAGTTAAGTTACTATCGGCTAACTTGTCCATATTATCTAAAGAACCAAGTATTTGTAATAGAGTTGTTTTTCCGGCACCAGAAGATCCAACTATCGATACTACTTCGCCTTTTTTAATATGTAAATCAACACCTTTTAGAACTTCTAATTCACCGTAATGTTTGTGGATTTTTTTAGCAATAATCATAGTGTGAAAGTACGTTATTTTTAAATAGTAAAAGTAGCTTTTAAAACTAGTTTTATCCTTTTATAAAATCTTCATATTCAT
The DNA here is from genome assembly GCA_964545595.1 of uncultured Flavobacteriaceae bacterium. Classification (GTDB taxonomy): domain Bacteria; phylum Bacteroidota; class Bacteroidia; order Flavobacteriales; family Flavobacteriaceae; genus Aquimarina. The sequence goes on from CAZJGP010000180.1 coordinate 5,572, forward strand.
AAAAGAATAATTCTAAAGCACTCATGTGTTCATTTAAGAATTCAAAAGTAGTTTCCCATGTTTTTTTGTTATGAATACAAACATCGTCTAGCTGAATATATGCTCTACCAATAGTTTTACCGTATTCTATTTCATATTCGGGATCCAATATTATATTAGGAATATATTCTGTTTTTAAGATATTCTCTAAGCTCCAAATTTTTTCGTAATAATATTCTCGTATTAAATCATCTTCACTATCAATATCAATAGATACTTGTGCAATTTTAGTAGTAAAAGTAAACTTTAAGGTTACTTCTTTAATTTTGGTGTTATACAATAACCATTTTCGAGGATATTCTTTTCCGAAATTAATCCAAAATTCTTGTCGTATTCGTTTGGAATCTTCTTTACTAAACATACTATATAAAATAAGCTATTGTTATTGCTCCTATAATGGCAATTAATTTTGCAATATTATAACGGTGACCTTCGCTACTTTCAAATAGAATTGTTGTAGATATGTGTAAGAAAATACCAATTACAATAGCAGATATTTCATGGTAATATAAAGTTGCAATTTCAAAATTACTAGCAATAAAAGTACCTATTGGTGTTGCTAATGAAAAAAGCCCCATAAATATAAATGTATATATTTTAGGCAAATTTGATTTTAATAAAAAGGTTGCTAAAATTATGGCAACAGGTATTTTATGTATAATAATACCAGCAAGCATTCCATGTGTTTTATGTACAGGAAAGCCTTCTAAAAAAGCATGAATAAATAAACTAGTAAATAACAACCAAGGGAACTGTTCTTTGTTGCTATTAGCATGTACATGACCATGTTCAGCTCCTTTAGAAAAGTACTCTAAAAATATTTGAAATAAGATTCCGCCAATAACAAATAATCCTATTTTCTTACTTTCATGACTATGCGAATGGTCATGATCATGCATACCAAAAACTTCAGGTATCAGATTAAAAATAGTAATAGCTAATAAAAACCCACCACTAAATGATAGTAGTATTTTTATACTTTTTTGGTTACTGAGTTTTAAAAAATAAACTACAATTAAACCAATTACAACAGCTAGTATGGGCAATATGTATTGCATTATTGAAAAATCATGATTAATCTAGGGGAACTTTTAGGAAGGTATTTCCCTAAATTAAAATCACCATAAGTTTCTAAAAGTGTTAAACCTGCTGCTTCAAAATAAGCTTCAAAATCTTTTAAAGTAACTGCTTTAACACGCTCCGTATAATTGTAATCTTCTCCTTTGTCTGTAAAACTAATTTCTTTTGTTATAAACCCATCTTTAAGGTAGCGTTTAATATGAAATTCAACATGTTCAACTTGTTTAACTTCAGTGGCAACTAAATTGTCTAAAACAAAATCTACATTTAAAAAGTCGATAACACCAAAACCAAACTCTTTAAGGTTAGCTTTTATAGCTTTTATAGTGTTTAGATTATCTTCTTCATTTTCAAAGTAACCAAAACTTGTAAATAAATTAAAAACAGCATTGTATTGCTCAGTATACTTTTGGGTCATATCATGAACATCAAAACGTAAGCGATCATTTTCAAACTGTTTGGCGTAATTAATACTGTTTTCTGATAAATCTACACCAGTAACATTATACCCTAAATCGTTTAAATATTTACTGTGTCTACCTTTACCACAAGCTAAGTCCATAATGGTTTCATCTTCTTGCAAACTTAAATGTTGCGTAAGGTTATCCATGAATTTTTTAGCCTCTGAGGCATCTCTATTTTTGTATAATAGGTGGTAATATGGAGTATTAAACCAATCTGCGTACCACTTTGTTGTATCTTTTGACATAAGGGGGTAAAATTAATGTATTTTTGCATCATTATAAACAGCTTTATTTAAATTATTACTGTGAGTACCTCATTTAAAATGATAGCCAAAACTTTTTTTGGTTTTGAAGAAATACTAGCCAATGAGCTTAGGAGTTTAGGAGCCGAAAGAGTAACCTTAGGAAACCGTATGGTAAGCTTTTATGGTGATACAGGTTTTATGTATAAAGCAAATTTATGTTTACGTACAGCGTTAAAAATTCTTAAACCTCTTGAGTCGAAAAAAGTTTTAAACCCTGACGAATTATATAAGTTTGTTCAAACTATCGATTGGTCGCAATATATGCAGGTGAACGATACTTTATCTGTTTCCGCAACAGCGTTATCAGATAATTTTAACCACTCTAAATATGTGGCTTTAAAAACAAAAGATGCCATTGTAGATCAATTTAGAGATAAAACAGGGGAGAGGCCAAGTATTGATACAGAGCACCCTGACCTGATTGTATTTGTTCATATTGGCGGAGATGAATGTTCTATTTCTTTAGATAGTTCAGGACCATCATTACACCAACGTGGTTATCGTACTGCAACAAATATTGCGCCTATAAACGAGGTTTTAGCGGCAGGTTTATTATTGCTTTCAGGTTGGAAAGGACAATCTGACTTTTTAGATCCTATGTGTGGTAGTGGAACTATGTTAATTGAAGCAGCTATGATTGCTTGCAACATACCACCAAACTTAAACCGTAAAGAGTTTGCTTTTGAAAAGTGGATGGATTGGGATATGGATTTATTTGAAAAAATAGAAGCTTCAGTATTAAAACGAATAAAAGATTGTTCTGTTAAAATTTCTGGGTTTGATAAAGCACCATCTGCAGTTCGTAAAGCTCAAGATAATATTGAGAATGCTAATATGGATGACTTTGTAACGGTTTCTCAGCAAGATTTCTTTGAAACTTCTAAAGAAACTGATGCCGAAAAAGCATTACATATGGTTTTTAACCCGCCTTACGGGGAAAGACTGGCTATTAATATGGAAGAATTTTATGGTAATATAGGAGATACCATGAAAAAGGAATACCCTGGTACAAGTGCTTGGTTTATTACATCGGACTTAGAAGCAATTAAATTTGTAGGGTTAAGACCATCTAGAAAAATAAAAGTGTACAATGCAAAATTAGAAGCAAGATTAGTAAACTACGTAATGTATTCAGGTAGTAAACGAACAAAGTTTCAAAATAGAGATAAATAAAAATTAGTTCATAGTTAATAAATAAATAGTAAAATTAGATAAAGAAAGAAGATGAGTGCAGTAAAATTAGGAAACCCAGCAGTAGTTGGATTATCAGGTTTTGGATTAACAACATTATTATTACAATTTCATAATTTAGGATGGTGTGGTTTAGGACCTATAGTTGCATTAGGGTTTATTTTTGGTGGTTTAGCGCAATTTATAGCAGGTTTTATGGAACAAAAAATGGGTAATAACTTTGGCTTTGCTGCCTTTACAAGTTATGGGTCATTTTGGATAGGTTTAGGTATTATTTGGATGTTTAATCATTTTAATATCTATAAATCTACAGAACAAGATGTTGGTTTTTACTTATTAGTGTTTACGTTTTTAACTTTTATTTTTTGGATAGGTTCTTTATTTATTCATAAAGCAATGTTTATTACTTTCACTACGTTGTTATTAGGTTTTGTGTTTTTAGATTTAGCACATTTTGGATCACATATATACACAACTGTTGCAGCTTATATATTAATAGTTTGTGCTTTAAGCGCATGGTATATGATGGCTGTTATTGTAATTAATGATGTTGCAGGTAAAGAATTATTAAAGGTAGGTAAGCCAGTAATTACGCTTAAGTAAATATTTAAATAGATATAATAAAAAAGCCCCGAGTAATTAAATTACTCGGGGCTTTTTTTATGTATTGTAAAACTAAGTTTAGTATTGCGCAGTTTGTAAACCATCAATACTTCCGTTTTCAGCTAAATAACGCTCCGCATCCATTGCAGCCATACAACCAGTACCAGCAGCAGTAATTGCTTGGCGGTAATCTTTATCTTGTACATCTCCGGCAGCAAAAACACCTGGCTTATTAGTAAAAGTAGTTCCTTTTTCAGTAATTAAGTAACCAGTTTCATCCATTTCAAGTTGACCTTTAAAAATGTCAGTATTAGGTTTATGTCCAATAGCAACAAATAAACCAGTAATGTCGATATTAGAAATATCTCCTGTTTGGTTATTTTTCATTTTTAAACCTTCTACCACTTGTTCTCCTAAAACTTCGTCAACTTCAGTATTATAAAGTACTGTAATATTCTCAGTACTATTAACTCTATGTTGCATAGCTTTTGAAGCTCTCATTTTATCTTTACGAACTAGCATAGTAACATTGTTACAAATGTTGGCTAAGTATGTTGCTTCTTCCGCAGCGGTATCTCCAGCACCAACAATGGCTACGTCTTGATTCTTGTAAAAGAAACCATCACAAACGGCACAAGCAGAAACTCCACCTCCGCGTAAGCGTTGTTCGCTTTCTAATCCTAAATATTTTGCAGTTGCACCAGTAGAAATAATTACAGTTTCAGCTTCAATAACTTTACTGTTATCTACAGTTGCTTTATGAATTCCTCCAGGAGCTTCAGAAAACTCAATAGAAGTTATCATACCAATACGTACTTCGGTACCAAAACGTTCCGCTTGTTTTTGTAATTGCATCATCATTGTTGGACCGTCAATTCCTTCTGGGTAACCAGGAAAGTTATCAACTTCAGTAGTTGTAGTTAACTGACCACCAGGTTCCATACCTGTATATAAAAGTGGACTTAAATCGGCTCTAGAAGCATAAATTGCAGCAGTATATCCAGCAGGTCCCGAACCAATAATTAAACACTTTACTCTTTCTATATTTTCTGACATGGTAAAATCTTATTTAGATTATAAAAGTAGTAAGATTTTAATGAAAATTACATTAAAAGTTATCAATAATCTTAATGACTTTATTAACTATAATGATTGTAGATTAAAAAGTCATATAGAATTTTTTTAGTAAAAGTAAATAAGCAAAATTTTATTTTTTATGCTATTATCAGTTTAACATAACTTACATTTATCACTTAATAACTATATAACTAATAACATGAAAAAAAACTATTTTAAGTATTCTCTCTTTAACTTTCATTATAGCATGTAAAGATGCTAAATCAAATGATAATTTTATTGACATTGAAGAAGTAAATACTATAGAAACAAAAAATAAAATAATTAATACTAGTTCAGAAGAAGAAAGAAATGCAAAGGTTTTAATTACAACTGATGTTTTAGAAGAGACAATTAGAACTTTTAAAAATTGTAAAGCTACAAGTACAAAACGATCAGATTGTAGAAATGCTATCACAGAGTTTGTAAGTAATACTTATAAAATAAATGACTTTAAAGATAAAGAGAATAATAATGTTATTTATGATAGTATTCAATCTATAGTTTCAAGATCATCAAAATGGAATAAATTAGGAAGTGTTACTAAACAAAAGAATATAGATAAAGCTTTAGATCATGCTAATAATGGAGGTTTAGCTTTAATAGTTGATACTTCAGAAACGTATGGTCATGTAGTTGTTGTTTTAAAAGGAGAGGCTAAAAGTTCAGGTTCTTGGGGATTAAAATTACCACAAGTTTTGTCTTTAACAAATTTTTCTCCGTCTAAATCATTTCATAACAAATCACTAGCTTATGCTTTTAAAAAGAGTAATGATTTACAGGTGTTTTTAAGAAAATAAAATAATAAGGTTACAATATAAAAAAGGCACATTATTATTACTAATGTGCCTTTTTTATATTGTAACCTTATTTAGGTTAAAAAGTCTTATGCTTCGTCTTTGTCTCCAAAGTAAGAAACACCGTTACCGCTTAAGAAATCTTCTCTTACAGGGCTAAAAGTATCAATTAATTCTCCTTCTTCTAAACAAACAGCACTATGTAATAAGTTTGGCTCAATGTAAACACCGTCTCCAGCTTCTACAATTTTCTTTTCTCCATCAATTTCGAATTCGAATTTACCAGAAACACAGAATGTAGCTTGCGTATGAAAATGCTGATGCGGTGCACCTAATGCTCCTTTATCAAATTTTACTCTTACCATCATAATTTGGTTATCGTAACCTAAGAATTTTCTAGATACTCCTCCACCAAGTGCTTCCCATTCAATATCTTTCGTAGTGATGTACTTTTCGCTAAATCTTTGCATTTTTTTATTTTTTGTTTTATAATTTGTTACAATAATAATAACGATAGCAAGATAATTTATTTCTTATAATTATTGAAATAAGATTTAAAATTTTGTGATTTTACTACTAACTTTTATTCTATAGTATTATAAATTGAATCTATTTTTTTAAACCAATTTCTACTTTTTTACCATCTAATAAAGTTGATATAATAATATTATTGTTATTTGTTTTCTTTATTTTGAATTCATAATATTTTGTATGAGCGGTATATTCAGTAAATACTTTAATCATTAAAGTATTGTTACTTTTATTAAAAAACCATTTTTCTCCAAAATCAACATCACTAACTGCAATATCACTTTTACCATCGGCAAGAAAATGCATCCATTCGCCATTAGCAATTGCTTTGGCTTTATTTCCATATTTTACATATTCAACGTTCCATTTACCAGAGGTAATTAAAGACTCTAAAGAAATTTTATTAGAAACCTCTTTTACATTTTTATTATCATTAATATCATTGCTTTTTTTAGCGTATATTAAATTTATACAAAAGAATAATATTAGGAGTGTTACTTTCATCTAAGTATTTGAGTTTGATAACTTATTAAATATTAATGTTTATTTCTCATATTATGTAAGTCAGTATAGAGTAACTTAAAAGTATGATCTTATGTTTAAGTTCTTTAAATAAAAATAAGGTTGATAGACTTAATAATGT
>CAZJGP010000181.1:0-9655 GCA_964545595.1 uncultured Flavobacteriaceae bacterium
CAAACTAAATGAACTGTAAGATTACTTACACTATGACTATTTGACCTTTGATTCGACATAAAACAAAGATAAAAGTTTTTAGAAGCTAAAGCGAGATGCACTAAAGTGCATAGTTTTAACTATTTTTGAGACCAATAAAAAAAGCGAGTAACCATTATAGTTACTCGCTTTTTTACTATTTACTTAAAGTTAAACTTTAAGCTGAATTTCTACTTGCATTAATGTTTCCAAATAATGAACGAGTAACCATTTTTTCATAAACTTCGAATAACTTCTCGTCTATTTCTCCTGTACGTTGCATGTCTTGAATTTTCTTCAAAGCAAACTGTTGTATAGTTAATAATGGTAATACAATCGACTCACGCATTTCAATAGATGCTTTACCTGCTAACTCGTTTTGCATTAATGTTTCATAACCAGAAACTTTTAATAATAAACGCTTAGTTAACTCATATTCGTTATGAATAATATCCCAGAAAGCTCCGAATTCAGGATCATCTTGCATATAAGCTGTTAAATCAAAGAATGATTTAGTCAAACTCATCATACTATTTTCAAGTAAAGTTCTAAAGAAGTTAGAATTATTATATAACTCTTCTACTTTATTAAACTCTCCTCTATCTTCGAATGTTTTAATAGCCGTTCCTAAACCGTAAAATCCAGGTACATTTTGTTTTAATTGACTCCAACTTCCAACAAAAGGTATAGCTCTTAAATCACTAAACTTTAATTCGCTACCAGAACCTCTTTTAGAAGGTCTACTACCAATATTAGTTTTAGCATAATACTTTAACGTACTCATACGCTCTAAGTATGGTAAAAACTTATCATGACCTTTAAAGTCTACATAAGTTTGGTAACTAATATCTGCAAGTTCTTGTATTGTTTCTCTATCTGACTCTGAAAAAGTCTTTTTAGAATCAGCAAACAATTCGTTCGAGATACCAGCTCCTAATAATTGCTCTAAGTTATATTGACAAGAATCTTTAGTTCCAAAATTTGAACTAATTGTTTGTCCTTGAACAGTCATTTGAATTTCTTCATCTTCAATGTTTGGTCCTAAAGATGCATAGAACTGACTAGTTTTTCCTCCTCCACGTGCAGGTGGTCCACCACGTCCATCAAAGAAGACAACTTTAACTCCGTATTTACGAGACATTGCTGTCATAGCCTCTTTAGCTTTAAAGATACCCCAGTTAGCCATTAAATAACCACCATCTTTAGTACCATCAGAAAATCCAAGCATAATTGTTTGCTTCATTCCTCTTTGCTTCAAGTGAGCAATATATTGTGGGTTCGAGTATAAAATCTCCATTACTTTATCTGCAGCCTCTAAATCAGGTACTGTTTCAAATAATGGTACTACATCTACACTTGGTGTTTCCCAATCACACATACGTATCATTGAAAAAGCTTCCATTACATTCTTAGCAGTTTGGTTATTACTAATGATATAACGGTTACACCCTTTTTCTCCATTTTCTTTTTGAATCTCTTTTATAGCATAAATAGATCCAATTGTTTTTTGAGCTACTTCATCCGTAAGGATTGAAGGGTCTAATTTACCTGTAACTTTAGATAAAAATTCTACTTGCTCTGATTCTTCTAAAGACTCATAGTTTGCAGGGAATATATCTAATCCTTTAGCTTGTGTAGCTTCTACGATATGAGTAAATACACTATGGTGTACTCTAGAATCTTGACGAATATCTAATGTTCCAAAATGGAAACCAAAGATATTTACTTTGTTAATTAACCCTTCTAGTTCATTTAAATATAAACTATTGTGATCATTAATTAAGGCTTGTCTTATAAACTCTAATTCTGACTTAAAGAAATCTAATGTTAATGTAGTTTCTTTATCAGCATAATAGATATTTTGGTATAATAAATATTCTATGTTACTAATACGATCTGGTAAGTCAGCAAACGTAATACGTCTTTTTAACTTACGAATATCTTTATAATAGTTAGAAAGAATAGATGTTTTAAGCTTTGCTGCTACCTTCAATGTTATTTCAGTAGTTACAAACGGGTTACCATCACGGTCACCTCCTGGCCAGAAACCAAGATTTATAATATCATTATTAGGCTCTCCTCCTTCAAAAATATTTTGCTGAACATAGTCGTAAATAGAACTTACTGAATGGTAAAATACATTCTCTAAGAACCAAATTAAACTTACAGCTTCATCTAACGGAGATGGTTTTTCTTTTTTAAAGAAAGCTGTTTTACCTAATTGCGCTAATAACTTTTTGATTGTTAATAGATCGTTTGCACGAATAGCTCTATCTAAATCTCTAATAATACCTAAAACTGTACCTGGGTAAAACTGTGTTGGGTGCGCTGTTAATGTTGGACGAATTTTAAACTCGCTCAAGAAATTACGCATCTGATTAATCTTACCTTTTTCAGAAGCTTCTTCTTTCAAACTACGTAAAGTACCACGACCATCCATGTTGTTTACTTTCGTAAAAGCTGCATCCTCAATAGCATCAAAAAGCACAACTTGACGTTCTATATATTGAATAAACCTAAACAACAATGTGTTTTGATCATCTTCAGCTAGGTTATTTTGGTATAATTTAAAAAAATTCTCTATAATTTCTGTAGGTGTCTTCTTATCATCAAACCCCTTATCACACACTTCTTTAAACAAAGGTAATAACACCCCTGTATTTGTAACTTTATCAAAAGGTAAAGTCATAAATATACTATTGTATATTTGATATCTTGATAAAACGTCTTGATTAAAGCGTTCTATTTTAGGTTTTCTAGCCATTTAATTGTGCTTGTTTACTTTTTATAAAAATTTTATTTTTCCCTTATTGGCAAATTACATTTCATTGAAAATAGAATGCATTAAACGTTTTTTATCGTTAATACTTTCTTCTAATGAAATCATTGTTTCTGTACGGTAAACCCCTTCTATATCATCTAATCTAAAGATAATTTCTTTAGCATGATTAGTGTCTTTTGCTCTAATTTTACAAAAGATGTTAAACTTACCAGTAGTTACGTGAGCAACAGTAACATGAGGAATATCATTAATACGCTCTAAAACAAATTTCGTTTGTGAAGTATTTTGTAAAAAGATTCCTACATAAGCAATAAAAGAATATCCTAATTTCGTGTAGTTTAATGTTAAAGATGAACCACGAATGATCCCTGCTTCTTCCATTTTTTTTACACGAACATGCACAGTACCAGCTGATATTAGCAATTTTTTAGCAATATCAGTAAATGGTGTACGCGTATTCTCAATAAGCATATCTAAAATCTGATGATCTACTTCATCTAACTTAAACTTAGCCATAAGTATATTTTTTTTATATTTCTAAATGCAAAAATAGCAGTTTTTAATCGTTTAAAACGAATTAAATTTATTTTTTTATTGGAAATACTGAGAATATTTCATTGTCGATACGTAAATACTCTACAAAATCATCAATTTTTGCGCTTTCTAAAACGTTAGAGAACTCTACTTTATTTATATTTGCATCATATTCAATGTGCCCAAAATCAGTTATTTGTGAACTTATTTCAGCTATTTTTGGAACAAAAGTTAAATTATTAACATTTAAAACCTCTACAAATTGCAACGAAACATCTTTTTTTGAACCTTTTATGATTAAATTTCTTACAATTATATCTTTAAAGCACTTACCATTTTCTGGAATTTCGAAATAACCTTCGTATCCATCAGTAGTTAATTCATTGTCTACTATATAATTTAAAGCAGTTGCTAAAGACAAATACATCCATTTACGTGTTATTTCACGATCGTAATCTCCTGGATGATGTCCTGCTTCAAATAAAATGGTTGTATACCCTGCATCTTCCATTGTATCCCCTGTACAGTTAATGTTAAAACCATCATCATAACGACCAACACAATTAGGTATAACTGTTTGTAAGGTTTTATTCATTTCAGCTGTTATTCGCATCCCTTTCTTTCTACTATCAGTAACTGTACGTTCTTTATCACTTGCCGGCGATAAAAAAGACACTATAGCACTGTTATTAGTTTCTCCTGCACTAAATATAGTACGTTGACCATGTAAATTAAAAGCTACTAACGGCTTTACCTTATCTACAAGTGTCTTAAATATCTTACTTTCTGCCTGAGATCTATCTTGAGCATCTCTATTTAAATCTATTTTATTATAATTTATACGCGTATAAGCTTGTGCCCCATCAGGATTTAACATTGGCACTATATATAGAGTACACTCTTTTAAAATTTTCTTTGCTAAAGCGTTTTTAGAGTCTTTTAATAGGTGTAATAAATCAAAGATAGCTTTAGTTGTTGTGCTTTCATTTCCGTGCATTTGAGACCAAAACAATAAAGGCTTTGAACCTGTACCTAGTTTTATAAGATGTATAGGTAAATCATTTTCCGATTTTCCTAACTCTTCTACCGAACAAAAATCTTTTAATTCGGATAACAAAACTTCAATGTCTTTAAAAGTTATATAACGACCATGAAGTCTTTCTTCTTTGTAATCTAAATAGTCTTTTAATATTTCGTCTACTCTCATTTCCTTTTATTTCAGATTACAAATGTAAACATACTAAAGTTTACATTTGTAACGTGGTAAATCTACTCTTTGTGTTTACTTTTGTAATCAATAAAGGAATGTTTAGTCAGTAATTGTAAACACTTGCCCTACAATTACTTAAAATAAACAAAATTACATATTTAACCACTTTATTTTCAATTAATTATGTACTTTACTTAAAGTATAAGTTTAAGTAAAGTACATCTATTTTAATATGTGTTTAATATTGTTTACATTTGTAAAAGTTAACTTTTTAAACACTTTGTATACAATGGTAAACAACGAGGAATTTACAATTAGACTACAAAAAATACTAAGCTTTTATAGTTTATCTGCGGCAGCTTTTGCTGAAAAAATGGGAATTGGAAGGTCTTCTATTTCTCATATTATATCTGGTAGAAACAAACCAAGTTTAGAATTTGTGCTTCATATATTAGATACTTTTGAAGATGTTACTTTCGAATGGTTAATTTATGGTAAGGGTAGTTTTCCTAAAACAGATGAAAAATTTACTCCTCCTACTCCTGTGGTAAAAACAAATATATCGACTCAAAATGGTCAACAAGATATTTTCTCAAATACAATTCCAAGAAATGAAAAAGTATCTTCGGAAAACTTTACTACAGAAAATATAAATAATTCATTAATACAAAAATCGGCTATAGATCGTATTGTTATTTTTTACACTAATGGTAGTTTTTCTGAATATAAAAATTAAGAGTCTGTATAATAATTATTCTACAGGCTCTTAATTTTTATATTCCTTATTTTAAATTTTCTATTTCAATAAAAACATACCTATAGTTATTAGAATAAAATAAACAGTTAATGAAGTTGCTCCTACATAATCTTTAGCTATACGTTGACCAATTAGCATATATAAAACACTTAGTGCTGAAAAAACACATCCTAAAAATGCAATTTGAGAGGTTTCTTTGAAAATTAGATTATACATTCCTATTATAAGTAGAACACACGTTACAATCTCTAAAAACAGTAATACTATAATTAAAGGGCTTATAAATGCTTTTATAAATGTTCTTTTAAAATTCTCTTTTATAAATAATATGGTTCCTTTCCAATCTATTAATTTTTCAATAACCGAAATACCAAACGTTATTAATAAAAATAAAAGGACCCCTATTTGAACTATTGTCATTGTGGTAATAGATTCCATAAACTTGTTAAATATTTAAACAAAAATAAAATATTTAAATATGATCACTTTGAATATTGCAGCAAATATAAATTTCGAGTATTTTTAAAGTCTGTTACATTTTGTAATTAAATTGGATGAAGTCGTTTTTTAAAAAAGCATTTACTTATTGTCTTTTATTATTTTTAACAATGAGTTGTTATGAACAACAACGTAATTGTCAAAAATTTAAAGTTGGTACATTCGAGTTTAAAACTTTATTAAATGGAGAATTAGCAACCACAACATTTGTTCGTAATGACTCTATTGAAATTGATTTTTTTCAACAAAAATCAGACACTTCGAGTATTCGTTGGATAAACAATTGTGAGTGTATTTTAAAAAACTTAAATCCAAAAAAACGTAGCGAAGAAAAACCGTTACATGTAAAAATTTTAACCACTGATAAAGACAATTACACCTTTGAATATGGTTTAGTTGGCTCTTCAAAAAAAGAAAAAGGAACCGCTAAAAAAATTAACTAATGTTTGAAATCTTAACTTCGCCCGATGCATGGGTAGCCCTACTTACTTTAACCTTTTTAGAAATTGTTTTAGGAATTGATAATATCATTTTCATTTCTATAGCCTCTAGTAAATTACCCGAAGATCAACAGAAAAAAGCCACTAATATTGGTTTAATTTTAGCTATGGTAATGCGAATAATTTTATTATTCGGAATATCATATTTAGTAGCAATGGAAGCTCCTTTTTGGCATATTAACTTACCTTGGATTGAAGCTGGTGTAAGTGGTCAAGCTATTATTTTATTTGGAGGTGGTTTATTTTTATTATATAAAAGTGTGCATGAAATTCATGAAAAAGTAGAAATTAAAGAAGAAGCTGAAGAAGTTGAGAAAAAAAGTGCCTCTAAACTTTCAGATGCAATTTTACAAATTACACTTATTAATGTAGTTTTCTCTTTTGATTCTATTTTAACCGCTGTGGGTATGACAAACGGTTTGAGCGAAAACCCTAATGATGCGTTAATTATAATGATTATTGCCGTTATAATATCTGTATTAATAATGTTAGTATTTGCTACACCTGTTGGTCGTTTTGTAAACAAGCATCCATCTATTCAAATACTAGGTTTATCATTCTTAATTTTAATTGGATTTATGTTAATTGCTGAAGCTGCACATTTATCGCATTTAAAAGTATTTGGATCTAGCATTGGTGTAATACCAAAAGGATATTTATATTTCACAATAGCATTTTCATTGCTTATTGAGTTCTTAAATTTTAAATTACGTAAAAAAAGTAAAGCATAACCCCTATGAAATTATCTGATTTTTTAGAAAAATTAAACAACACTCCCGAAAGCATAGCTTTTACAGACACTATGGCTGTAATTGAAGCTAATTATAACTTTACCGAAACCGCTTTTAAAAATGGTGATACAAAAAATGAAGCTGGTCAAAATTCAGGTTCTTGTAAATTATTTGCTTTCGCTGAAATAAACAACTTGAGTAAAGAAGCTACTTTAGCTTGTTTTGGAGACTATTACCGTAAAGATGTATTAGAAAATCCTAACGGTACTGATCACGGAAATATTAGAAATTTTATGCAATATGCATGGGATGGAATTAAATTTGAAAAAGCAGCATTATCGAATAAATAAGTTGCAATTGATTTCATTAAAAAGCCTTGTAACTATAATAGTTTCAAGGCTTTTTTTAATTTACTTTAACTTTATTATAAATAAATATGTTAAAAAGAAAATTAAATAAATATGCTATATATACTGTTGCTATTTTAACAGCTACATTAATTAATGAATTCATTATAAAATATGTAAAAAAACATATTAATGAACAAGGTTACATTTTAGTGTTAATTGATATGCTTGTTATAGTATTAATTTTTGCTCCTATTTTTACTATAGTTGGAAAATACACTAAAAAATTATCTAGATCTTATATGAAAACTTCTAAAAAAATATCTAATAATACTAATGGTACTCTTTTAGGTTTTCTAGTAGCTGTAACTATTCTATTTATACTATTTGCTTTGCTTAGACATAATATAAATGTATTTCATGATTTAAAATTATTTCTGTTTAAATCATAAAAAAAGCCAGTCTATTAAATAGATTGGCTTTTTTAAAAATGAAGTCTTAAAATTATTTTAAATCAAAACGATCTAAATTCATAACTTTTGCCCAAGCAGCAACAAAGTCATTAACCATTTTTTCTTTAGCATCTACTGATCCATAAACTTCAGCAATAGCTCTAAGTACAGAGTTTGATCCGAAAATTAAATCAAAACGAGTACCTGTCCATTTTAATTTTCCTGTTTTACGATCACGACCTTCAAAAAGCGTATCCTCTTCTGATGTTGCTTTCCAAGTAGTACTTAAATCTAACACATTAACAAAAAAGTCATTTGTTAAAACCTCAGGTTTTGTAGTAAATACTCCATGTTTAGATTCATCTTGGTTAGTATCTAGCACACGCATACCCCCTATTAAAACAGTCATTTCGGGAGCTGTTAAAGTTAATAATTGGGCTTTATCTACTAACATTTCTTCTGCAGAAATATTATACTTTTTCTTGCTATAATTAACAAATCCATCTGCTTTAGGTTCTAAAACTGCAAATGATTCTACATCTGTTTTTTCTTGTGTAGCATCTGTTCTTCCGGCATTGAACGGTACTTTTACAATATGACCGGCGTCTTTTGCTGCTTTTTCAACAGCAGCATTACCTGCTATAACTATTAAATCAGCTATAGAAACTTGTTTATTAGCATCTTTACTATTAAAATCTTTCTGAATTTTTTCTAAAGCAGTTATTACTTTATTTAATTGCTCTGGTTTGTTAACTTCCCAATTTTTTTGTGGTTCTAAACGAACACGAGCACCATTAGCTCCTCCTCTTTTATCGGAACCTCTAAAGGTTGAAGCTGAAGACCATGCTGTTGCAACTAATTGAGAAACAGAGAAACCTGTATTTAAAATATTAGCTTTTAATATTTCAACATCTTTATTATCAATTAGCTCACCAGTATTTGTTGGTAAAGGATCTTGCCATAATAACTCTTCTTTAGGAATTTCAGGACCTAAATAACGAGAAACAGGTCCCATATCACGGTGTGTTAACTTGTACCAAGCACGAGCAAAAGCATCGGCAAATTGATCTGGGTTTTCATGGAAACGCTTAGATATCTTTGCGTATTCTGGATCCATTTTTAAAGCCATATCGGCAGTAGTCATTAATAAATCTTCTTTTTTAGAAGCATCTTCAGCTCCAGGTGCTTTACGAACCGAATCTCCTGAAGGTTTCCATTGTGGTTCTCCAGCAGGGCTTGTTGTTAGCTCCCAATCGTAATTTAATAACACATCAAAATAATCATTATCCCATTGTGTTGGGTTTGGTGTCCACGCTCCTTCGAATCCGCTAGTAATAGTATCTGCTCCTTTACCTGAACCATAAGTACTTAACCACCCTTGACCTTGCGCTTCAATTGGTGCTCCTTCTGGCTCTACTCCAACATGTTCAGCATCACCAGCTCCATGGGCTTTTCCAAAAGTATGTCCTCCTGCTACTAAAGCAACTGTTTCTTCATCATTCATTGCCATACGACTAAAAGTATCGCGAACATCAAATGCTGATTTCAAAGGATCTGGGTTACCATTAGGACCTGCCGGATTTACATAAATTAAACCCATTTCAACTGCTGCCAAAGGATCATCTAATTCACGTTCTCCTTTATATCTTTTATCTGTTAACCATTCTGTTTCTGACCCCCAATTAACATCTTCTTCTGGCTCCCAAATATCTTCTCTACCTGCCGCAAAACCAAAAGTTTTGAACCCCATTGATTCTAAAGCTACATTACCTGTTAATATTAACAAATCGGCCCAAGAAATTTGCTTTCCATATTTTTGTTTAATA
>CAZJGP010000182.1:0-3951 GCA_964545595.1 uncultured Flavobacteriaceae bacterium
AAAATCATCTCCAAAATTAACATGACCTTTAAAGTCTGTTGCTAATACTACATTTCCGCTAGGTATTAATTTATAATCAAATCCTATTTCAGGAATAACATAAGCAAAACCATCACCTGAATCGGTATTATTTTTATAACCTGTTTCTAAACCAACTTGAAAACCTAAGGTAGGAAATGCTTTACTGTCTTTATTTTCAAAATAGTATTTAGCCTCTACTCCAACAAAATTTTGTGTATCAAAAATATCAGGATCTGCATCAAATTCATTTGATGTTATAAAACGACCTTCTGTTCTTTCTACATCATGACTTTCAAACGATACTCCAAATTGAAATTGACCGTCTAATTGTCCGCGCCATTTTAAAGATGGTTTTACTGTAAATGACTGTATTTTAACACGGTTAAAATCTAAATCAAACTCGTCATCATCGTCTGCATTAAAATTAAAAGTAGTATTCCCTAAATCAAAAAAGTTGTTAGTAAAACTTTCGGTATTAAATGCTGCTTCAATATTAAAATTAAAATGCTCTAATACATTTGCAAATTCACCTGAATAATAAGTTTCAATACCACTTGTTTCAAAAGAGTACGCTGCGCTAAATTCATGTTGGCTTGTAAAAGGGTTTCTTTCAAAACCATAGTTAGTTTGTTTAAAACTAAAACCTACGTTAAAACCATCATCAGGATTAAAACCAATTGTTGGTATTATACTCGTAACATTATTTTTTACTTTTTCAAAATCGTAAACATTAGTATCATAATCATCCGTCAACTTTTGTTTTCCGTTTTCAGTTACAATAATACTCTCCTTTGATTTATAATCGTAAAAAGTTACTTTTTTACCTTCTTTAATATCATAGGTGTCTTTATTTTGACCACCTATTAAACGTACTTTTATTTTTGCTTTTCCTTCTCCGTAAACATTAAATACATCTTTATCATCTAAACTATAAATCCAAATTTCTTTAGTGTCATTTTTAGAATACGTACGTTCATGAAAAACAGCCCCTTTTGCTCCTTTTTTAATTCGGTAACCTGTTACTTTAGTTTCGCCATTACCTAAACGTTCTACATCAAACCAATCATCTTTATTAGTTCCTTTAACAACGCTATACTTACTTACCACGCTATAATATCTATCTGCAATTTTTTGAAGGTTTGCTCTTCTTGCTTTTAAAGTTCTTTTAATTTCTTCAATTGATTCATCTTGAACTTCTTTAGGCATATTCAAAAACGCTTTTTCAATAACGGCATCGGTAACTGATGCTTGTAATTTTTTAGCTTGCTCTATCCAAACTGCTTTATTCGATTCTTGAAGAAGCTCTACATCTAAAGGAAAACGACCTACTGTTGTTCCTTTTACATCTTTTAAATCATCTGAATATTTACGTAATAAACGAGATTCAGGCACTAAACTAACTGCTGCTGATAACAAAGCTCCATCCGACATTATAGAAAAAGACTGATCCCTATCTCTTGGTAATGGTCTAAATACTGTTTTCCCATTTTCTTCAAAAGCAACCCAACGCCATTGGTCTTGGTGTCTATCCCAATCTCCAATTAACATATCAAATAAACGTGCTTTTACATGTGCTTCTTCATCTAAAACATATTTACCATTTTTATCAATTTTTTCCATCATATCAAAAGTGCTATACACCTCATTTGAATGACCAAAACTAGCTTGATCTCCATGACCACCCGATCCGTGCTCTTCAATCATGTATAATTCATCTCCAAATTTTTCATTCATAACACCTAAAGCCTTTTGCTTAGGTATATAGTATAACTTTGGATTTAAATGATAAATACCAGCAGCATCTGACAAATCTCCTATTACAAAAGGTGCATACGGGTGTGACCCTGTAAAAATATCTAACACTAATTTTTCAGCAGCTGTATTTTCATATTGACCAACTATATAATCTTCTTTAAAAAGCGATTGTATAAATTGTTCTCCCTGTTTATGCATAGCACGCATTACATATTGTTTTTTACCATCTTTAGTAATTAAACGTAATGATTTTGACTGCGTACCTCCTCCTTGTCGACCAATTGTAACTCCTCCAAAAAGCGTATCTAAACTTACTGTTGGAACGGTAACCTTGGTACTATAATATTTTCTATAACGGTCTCCCCATATATAATTATGAAAACCAGATTTTGAAGTTTCTTCTTCTGTATAAATGGAAGAAGTCACTGTAGCCGGAAAAGTTTCTGGATACTCTGCTATAACTTTATTTTCCTTAGCGGGAAGCACTTCAGTTTCAAAAACAACTTTATTATCATCTACTGAAAAGAAACTAACATGCGATGAACCATCTTTATACACCGTTAATTTTGTATACCCTTTAGTTGCATACCCAAAAAGACCTGCTCCACGATTTCTAACTGCTTTAGTTTTAGAACCAGAACCGCTAACAATTTGTCTTATATTATCTTTAACTAAATACTGTAAATTATGTTCGTGACCCGATACTAAAACTACATTTTCATTTGCTTGCGCAATAGTAACTAAACGAGATTTAAATTCAATAAATCTTTTATTCTGTATATCTGCTGTTGTAACACCACTAGTTTTACGAACTACATTTTTTAATGTACCCAAAACAGGCAATGGTTTCATATGATCTTTAAAAGAAAATTCTCCTCCGTGTGCTCCATTAGTAAATACTGGATGGTGTAAAGCTACTATTGTAGTTTTGTTTCTTGCCTTTTTTATTAAACCAGAAAATTCTTCAAAGAAAGCTTCTCTTGTTTTAATTTCACAATCGTCATTAATTTTTGGATGCTTATTCCAATTAGCCATATACCATTGGCTATCTATTAAAATCAATTCAATAGCATCACTAACGTGAATTTTATCAATTGGGCATCCTGCTTCTGGTAAAAAACTATCTTTACCAAGTGCTTTATTTATTACTTTTTCCTGTCTTTCTAAAGCATCTAAACCACTATACCAATCATGGTTACCTGCAATAAAAACTGGATTCCCTTTAAAGTTTTTTGCTGCATCTATTTGAATATCTAAACGATGTTTTGATAATTCATACCCGTCTTCTTTTTTACTTACTAAACCTGTCGGATAAATATTATCTCCTAAAAACAAAGCTGTAGAATTTTCATCTGCTTTAGACAATTCTTGCTTAAACGCTTCTAATGCCTTTGGGCTTTCTCCTAAACCAGTATACCCAGCGTCTCCTATTAAATAAAATGTATGTTCAACCTCTTTAGATATTGAAACACCTTGTTGGCTTTGGTTGTCTTTATATTGAGGGTTATAAGTTGCACAACTTAGAAACAACATTATAAAGATGAAAACTGTAATAATTTTTTTCATTATAATTAATTATGGGGGTGTAGTGTTTAAACTTTAAAACGCTTAGCTATTTTTAAAAACGAGCAGCTAAGTTCCTAATTATTTATTCCCTAAAAAAGGTTTTAACAAAAAAACAACTATTACAAAAATAACTTCTTCTTTAAAAAACTTGATATAAGGTTGTTACAATTTCTCCTTTATTTTCTTTTAAACGAAACGATGTTAATTGTTTTTGTTTTTTTACTTGAAAATTAAATGGTTGTAATAACAAATTAACTCCGCTTTTCTTTTTTAAACGAATTCCTTGACCAGAAATAATATCTTTATTTGCTGTAAAATTACCTGTAGGTAAATGCTCTGTAAGAATTATATATTTAAATTTTTGTAGCTTACTTACCACATTTATAATTTCTGTATTAGATAAATGTTGCAGTACTTGTCTTATTATTACACAATCAGCATTTGGCAAAGTATCCATTGCTATATCTAAACAATGAAACTCTACCTTTTCTTCTGTAAACACAGACTTATTATACTCTATTAATTTTAGTACTATATCTATAGCAATATATTTTTGAGTATGTTTCACTAATTGTTTACCTATATTAAAATCTCCACAACCTAAATCGC
>CAZJGP010000183.1:0-2527 GCA_964545595.1 uncultured Flavobacteriaceae bacterium
TCCTATTGTTACATTAAGGATAACAAATTTTAATATTTCTATCTTAGGAGAAGTTAATAGACCAGGAACATATTTAGTATCTAATGAAAGAATAAATATTTTTCAGGCAATTAGTTTAGCGGGTGATTTAACCGTTTTTGGTAAACGTAAAGATATATTATTAATTAGAGAAAAAGATGGTAAAAAAACATATAATAAAATAGATTTCACATCTAAAGAGACTTTAGTTTCACCGTATTATTATTTACATCAAAATGATGTAATTATGGTATCACCTAATAGAGCCCAAGTACAATCTTCTGCCTTTAATAGAAATACATCTGTATGGGTATCTATTGCAGGTGTAGTGTTGTCTGTAATTTCAATTTTAACAAGATAAAAACATGTCAGAAGCTAATCATAATTCATTTGAATTAGAAGAAGATATCTCAATAAGTAAATTAATATCTAATTATTTGCAATATTGGAAGTGGTTTGTGTTATCCGTATTACTTTCATTAATATTAGCATTTGTTTATTTACGTTATGCTAAACCTCAGTATAACACAATTACGACAATTTTAATAAATGACCCTTCGGAAGGAAGAGGGTTATCGGAATTAGCAGCCTTTAGTGATTTAAGTGCGTTTTCTGATGTGTCAAATGATATAGACGATGAAGTTGATATATTAAAGTCAAAAACATTATTAAGTAAAGTTATTAGTGATTTAGGTGTTAATGTAAGTCAATATGCTAAAGGAAAAATAAAAAGCACAAGTTTATATAAAAAGTCACCAGTTAAGATATCTTTTAATTGGAATGTAAACAGATTAGATGTAGAAGAGCTAGAATCTAAAAATTTTGAATTGCTTATTACTAGTAATAGTGATTTTACCCTTAAAGATTTAGAATCTGATACGGAATATAAAAGTAAGTTTGGTAAAACTATGACTTTTGATAATGGAGATAGTATATTAATTTCATTAGAAAAATCATTTGATTTTCAAAAATATAAAACAAATGATACGTTTGATATAATTGAAATACAAGCAGAGCCTATTTATCAATATGCATTAAGGCTTCAGAAGTTAATTACTGTAACTCCCAAAAGTAAAAGAAGTAGTATAATTGATTTATCAATGGTTTCTAGTGATAAGTTAAAAGCAAAAGATATTTTAAATAGGTTAGTTTATCAGTATAATAAACAATCTATAGATGATAAGAATATTATCTCTAATAATACTTCAAAATTTATAGATAAAAGATTAAGTATTATTTCTGAAGAACTTGATAAAGTAGAATTTGATAAAGCTAATTTTAAAATAGATAATGATTTAACAAATTTAATATTCGAATCTGAAGTTGTAATTTCAAAAGAAGGTAATCTTTCTCAGGAAATATTAGATTTAGATACACAATTAGAGTTAACAAGTTCCATGATTGGATATCTTTCAAATGATAATAGAGATTCTGATTTAATGCCAGCTAATATTGGTATTAATAATGTGGCTATTGTAAATCAAATAAACCAGTACAATACTGTAGTAATTGAAAGAGATAGGTTGTTAAATGGATCAACTAAATTGAACCCTTTAGTTGTAAATTTAGAATCTAACATTAAAACTCAAAAAAACAATTTAATTGAATCTTTAAAAAATCAATTATCTAGTTTAAGAATTACAAAGAAAGATTTGTCTAGAGAGTTTTCTAAATTAGATTCTAGAATTTCTAAAATGCCAAAGCAAGAAAAAAACTTTAGAGCAATTGAAAGAAAACAGACAATAAAAGAAACATTATATCTTTTTTTACTAGAAAAAAGGGAAGAAACTTCTATATCAATGGCTGTTACAGCTCCTGTAGCTAAAGTTATTGATATAGCTTATAGTTCAACGCACCCAATAGCTCCAAAAAAGAAAATAATAATGTTAGCATCCTTAATTTTAGGATTAATAATTCCTTTTTCTATTATCTATATTAAAGACTTATTAGACACTAAAGTTAATGAGAAAGAAGATGTGGAAGGTATTTTAAAAGATACCCCTATTTTAGTTGAAGCTCCTAAGATTAAAAAAGGAGAATCTGATATGTTGTCTATTAATGATAGGACAGTTTTAGGAGAGTCTTTTAGAATTTTAAGGACTAATTTAAATTACTTTGCTAAGTCTAAGAAAAGAGAAAATAAAGCATTAAGAGTTTTTGTTACTTCAACTGTTAAGGGAGAAGGTAAAACTTTCGTGTCATTTAATACTATTTTATCATTAGCAGATGCTTCTAAAAAGGTATTGGTTATAGGTGGTGATATTAGAAATCCGCAATTACATAGATATTTTAAGAACGATAAAAATCAAAAAGGTTTATCTGAGTATTTATACGATGATGAATTAACTTATAAAGATGTTGTTTCAAAAACAGTAATTAATAATCATGATATAGATTATGTAGCTTCAGGGCGTATACCTCCAAATCCATCAGAATTGTTAATGAATGGTCGTTTGGAACAATTATTAGATGAGGCAGAAAGTTATTATGATTATATTGTAATTGATAC
>CAZJGP010000184.1:0-11115 GCA_964545595.1 uncultured Flavobacteriaceae bacterium
GAAGTCACCATCATTACCGACGCATTAATAGGAGTGGTTAAATTTAAGCCGTAAAAAAAGGCAAGCATATTAACCCCCATTCCAAAAAAAGCAGCCCAGAAAATACGAGCATAATGTTGTTTTTGAATTTTTTCTTTAGGGCCTAAAAGCCCAACTAACCAAAACAAAATAGCAGCACCAGTAACTCTAAACATTATAAAACCAAAAGGCTTTATATAATGTGGCATAACATTTTTAGCAACACTAAAATTTATTGCATAAAATAAAGCAACAAATGAAGCTGCTATTAAGGCTAGTTGTCTGGGCTTCATTTATAAAGTATCTAAAAATTCTTGAGCAGCAACAATTGTCTTTTTTGCGTTTCCAATAAAATAAGTTTCTCCAATTTGAATAACAGGTCGCTTTAAAAAAGAATAATGTTCTAATAGTAAGTTTTTACAATCATCTTCAGAAAGCGTAACTTCTTTAAGTTTTCGTTCTCTATAAAGTGTAGAACGTTTGTTTAATAAACTTTCATAAGAACCACTAAAAGCTTTTAGTTTTTCTAATTCATCTATTGTAATAGGAGTTTCTTTTATGTTTTGTAATTCGAAACCTTCCGTTAAATTAAGTTCTTTTATAATACGTTTACAGGTACTACATGTGGCTAAATGATATACTTTTTTAGTCATAATTGTTTTTTAAAAGGAATAAATGCAAAGGAAAATGAATTCCGGTAGAAAAAGTATATTTTTGATATGAAAATTAGAATAATATGGAAAATTTAAAAAGAGCACTTGAAATCACTAAAGTTAGTAGAAAGGCTTTCAGAAATATTTTAGATAATTATACTTTAAAACAATTAAATAAAGTACCTGAAGGATTTAGTAATAACCTTTTTTGGAATATAGCGCACGTTGTAGTTACGCAGCAATTATTGTGTTATAGATTAAGTGGTTTAGATACTTTAGTAAGTAATGAGTGGATAGAGCTTTTTAAAAAAGGAACTAGCACAACAAAAGATGCTTCAGAACAAGATTTAAAAGATTTAAAAGAATTGTTGTTTTCAACTATTGAAAAAACAGCAGAAGATATTGAAGCTGGTATTTTTAAAGAATTTACAGAATATCCAACAAGTACAGGCTTTGTTCTAAGGTCAGTAAATGACGCTTTTGAATTTAATAATTTCCATGAAGGAATACATTTAGGTTATATTTTAGCTTTAAAAAAGGCTGTTAAATAAAATTTATTATTCGTAGTATAATTTTAATAAAGCCATTTTAATGAAGAAACATATTAGTCTTTTAGTTTTTCTGTTTTTTACAATATTCTCATTTAGTCAAGAAACAGATAATTCAGATTGGGAAGCACATTTTGCGTATGTTGACTTTGTTGACATCGAGGTTTCTGATGAAAATGTATATGTGGCTGCAGCTAATTCGGTATTTGCTTATAATATAGAAACTGAAACCAATACAGAATACACAACAGTTGACGGTTTATCGGGAGAAGATATAACGGCTATTGAATATAATTCGTTAACATCAACTATAATTATTGGTTATGAAAATGGGTTACTTCAATTAGTAAATGAAGTAACCGGAAATGTTGATACATTTGTAGATATTAGGGAACAACCTTTTCCTGCTGAAAATCTTAAAATTAATAATTTTTTTATAGAAGGTAATACACTATACATAGCTTCTGGGTTTGGAGTAATTATTTTTAATTTAGATACTGGTTTTTTTGGTAATACTTATTTGATAAGTGATTCTTCAGATATAATAAGTGATGTGTTATCAGTAGGTGTAATTGATAATAATATATTAGTGAGTATTGAAGGAGAAGGAACTTTTTTAGGAGATACAAACAACCAAAATCTTATTCTTTTTGATAATTGGTCATTAATTCAAACAGATGTTTTTTCTGATATTCAAAATTTCTCAAATAATTTAGTAGCTCATAATAATACTGTTGATTTATTTTCTTTTGATGGGACTGTATTTTCGATAGAATATATAAACTCGTTACCAATTTTAAATCTAGAAATTAATTCTTCAAATGAATTAACAATAACAGATGCAGAAAACTCTGTAGTTATAGATAATGATTTTGAAGAGTTATTAAATGTAGAACATAGAGAAGATTTAAATATTGATAATTCTGTTTTCTTAGATAATGTATTTTATTTTTCTACTGCCGATACGGGATTTAATAGAACTGCAAACATATCTTTTGATACTTTTTCTAAAATTAGTCCTGATGGACCTGAATCTAATAGAGCAGATGCTATAGATGCTTTTAATAATGATTTATGGATTACGTTTGGAGATGTTTCTTCTACATTTACGGTAGGTTCTCTTACCAGAACAGGGATTTCTAGAAAGGAAGGTCAAAACTGGGTTGGTTTTTCTTTCGAAGATGTATTAGAAGTGTCAGATATAACAGGAGTTGTTATTGATAAAAATAGAGAAGATCATGTTTATTTCTCTTCTTTTTTTGGAGGTTTATTAGAGTTTAATGAAGAAGATTTTACTCTCTATAATTCAGAAAACAGTAATATCGATAAAGATGTGTCAATAGACATTTTTCCAAATTTTCAACCTGTTAGAATTGATAAAGTATTTAGTTCAACTATTGATGATAATGGAAATGTATGGATTTTGAATAGCAGAACTACTAATCCAATAAAAAGGTTTTCAACTAACGGAAATGGATTAGAAGTTGATTATAGCTCTGTTGTTAATTTTGAAGCAGGGGATAGGGATATTTCGTTAAACCTTTGGGACATTGTTGTAAGTGATGATGGAAATGTTTTTGCAGGTTCTTTTGATCGAGGATTAATAGCGTATAATATTGAGAGAAGTCAAATAATATCTTTAAACGAAATAGAACAAAATAATATTCCATTTGTAACAGTAAGGGCTGTAGAATTAGATTTGAATGGAGAACTTTGGTTTGGTACTAATCTCGGATTGCGAAGATTTGTTAATCCTAATAGTATTTTTATTAATGGAGAATCTTCGGTGGCCGAATCAATTATTTTTTTAGAAAATGGTATTGCTCAAGAGCTACTAATTGGGCAATTAATTACAGATATTGAAGTAGATGTAAATAATAATAAATGGATTGCTACAAGTGAAGGAGGTGCTTTTTATGTGTCGGCAGATGGGCAAGAAACTATTTTTAATTTTACAGAAGCAAATTCGCCATTACCATCTAATGAAGTAAATGATATAGCGGTTGATGATGTTACGGGGTCTGTTTTTTTTGCAACAAATAGAGGTTTAGTTGAATTTAAAACAAATATAGTAAGTGCTGAAGAAGATTTATCTTCAATAAAAGTATTTCCAAATCCAGTAAAGCCAGATACGCAAAGTCTTAATGTTAATATAGAAGGTCTAACAGCAGGAGCTAATGTTAAAATTACCGATGTTGAAGGTAATTTAGTTTTCGAAACTCAAAATGAAACTTTTGGAGATGGTGGTAGTGGAACCGTTTTGTGGGATACAAGATCATTTAATGGGAGCAAAGTTTCTTCTGGGGTTTATTTTATTTTAATTACGGGCGCTGATGGCGTAGAGACAGGTGTAGAAAAACTTCTTATAGTGCGTTAATGCAAATAAAAACAAAAGCATTAGTTGTTCAGGCAATACGATATTCCGAAGCAGATTTAATAGTAAAAATGTTTACGGAAGAATTAGGGTTAGTTTCCTATATGGTAAAAGGAGTGCTTAAAACTAAAAAAGGAAAATTAAGGGCTTCTTTTTTTCAGTTAGGTAATTTTCTTGAAATTGATGCTTTACATAAAAATAAAAAAGGGTTGTATACTCTTAAAGAGGTAAAACCATTATTTCATTTTCAAAGTATACACTCTAATATTATCAAATCAAGCTTAATTACGTTTCTGTTCGAAATCATAAATCAAATTTTGATAGAAGAGCAACCAGATGAATATTTATTTGATTTTTTTAGTAGAACTATAAAGCATTTAGATGAGGTTAATGATATTTCATTATTTCATATTGCTTTTTTATTAGAGTTAACTTCTTTTCAAGGTTGTTATCCAGATGATTTGAATTCAAAGGCTCCTGAGTTTGATTTAGAAAGTGGACAATTTACAATTGCATCAAAAAATTATAATGTAATTTCAGGCAATGCTCTGATAAATTTTAAAACTATTTTAAATACTGAAATAAAAGATTTAGATAAGGTCAAAATAAAAAAAACAGAAAGAAAAGAACTTTTAGATAATGTATTAAGGTATTATCGTTTTCATATGCCGGGTTACCGAGAACCAAAATCGCTATTAATATTAGAACAGTTGTTTAGTTAGATGTTTAAATGGGTAATATATTTTATGTTTTTTTGTTCCTTAGCAGTAAGTGGACAAACAATAAAGATATTTAATAGTGAAAATCTATTGCCAATTAAGTTAACTTCTATTTTTGTTAATAATAAAGAATATAAAACAAACGAAAAAGCAGAGGTTGTAATTGAAAAAAAAACAATAATAATGATATTTATAAATTTAGATTACAAGGTTATCTGTCCGTTACTTTAAGTGGAAATGAAATAAAAAAATCTTTAAACATTGTTTATTTAAGTCCTTTAGAAGATTTAAATGAAGTTGTTATCTCAAACATTAAATGGAGTCAAAAATTAAGAAATGTTTCCAAACAATTTATAAAAATTTCTGAAGAAGAAATTGAAAACTCTAATGCACAAACTTCGGCCGATTTGTTGCAAAAAACAGAGCAGGTTTTTGTGTAAAAAAGCCAGCTAGGTGGTGGTAGTCCATCTATAAGGGGCTTTTCAACAAATAGACTTTTAATTTCAGTAGATGGAGTGCGTTTAAATAATGTCATTTTTAGAAGTGGAAATTTACAGAATATAATATCTATAGATCCTTTTTTATTAGAAAGTGCTGAGGTTATTTTGGGTCCGGGTTCTGTAGTTTATGGAAGTGATGCCATTGGAGGAACGTTAAATTTTAAAACTAAAAACCCTAAATATTCATTAAATGAAAAACCTAAATTTTCAGATAGCAGAATTTATAGGTTTTCGTCAGCTAATTCCGAGAAAACATTTCACGCCGATATCTCTGTATACTTAAAGAAATGGGCATTTTTAACTAGTGTGTCTTATAGTGATTTTGGAGATTTAATTCAGGGCCGTAATGGACCGTCAGAGTTTGAAAGAAACAGCTATGTAACAACTATAGATAATGTAGATCAAGTTGTTTTAAATAATAACCCAAATAAACAGGTGTCTACCGGGTTTGATTAATATAGTTTTTTACAAAAAATACATTATAAACCTAATGAAAAATTAGAATTGAAATTAGACCTTGTTTATAATACTACCTTAAATTTTGATCGTTACGATAGGTTAATACGTACCGATGAAACAGGTCAGTTTACAAATGCAGAATGGTTTTATGGGCCGCAAGATTGGTTAAAGGTTTCTAATGTTGTTGATTTTAAAAAGAAAATAAATTTATACGATAATCTTAGATTAATTAATACGTATCAATTTTTTGAAGAAAGTAGAAATTCAAGAGATTTTGGAAGTTTGATAAGGTCTAATAATACAGAAAAATTACATGCATATAATTTTAATATAGATGCAGAAAAGAAAAAATCTAATCATACTATTTATTATGGTTTAGAATATGTTTTTAATACCGTTAACAGTACAGCGTTTAATCTTGATATTTTAACAAATAAAAAATCGGGTTTAACAACGCGTTACCCTAGTGGAGCTACCTGGATTCATTTGCAAGTTATTTGGTGCTTAATTGGGATGTAAATAGCAAATTAGCACTATCAGGAGGGATTAGGTATAATTATATTTTATTAGATGCTCAATTTGTAAATTCAGAACTGGATTTTCCGTTTACAGAGGCTAATGTTAATACAGGAGCATTTACCGGTTCAGCAGGAGCAACATATAAATTATCAAATAAATTTTTATTAAAAGGTAATATAGGAACAGCATTTAGGGCGCCTAATATAGATGATATAGGAAAGATTAATCAAGACTCTGAGCTAGGAACGCTAATAGTACCAAACCCTAATTTAAAACCAGAATATGCTTATAGTTCAGAATTGAGCTTACTATATAAAACTAGTAGACATTTTTTTTCTATTGCAGGATATTATAATTTTTTAGATAATGCTATTTTCTTAGATGAATTTACTTTAAATGGAGAGTCATCTGTATTGTTTGAAGGTGAATTAAGTGATGTAAGGGCAAGTCAAAATAGCACGAATTTATTTACTTATGGAATAGAAGTAATAGGGGAGGCTTCTTTGTTTAAAAATTTAAAAGTGAAAGCATCTTTAACGATAACAAAAGGAGAAGAAACACAATCGGATGGCGATAAAGTGCCAGTAAGGCATGTTTCGCCTACTTTTGGGGATGCACATTTAGTTTACAGTAAAAAGAAATGGCGAATAGATGCTTATTTAGATTTTAATGGAGGTTTTGATTTTGATGAATTAGCTCCATCTGAACAAGGTAAGCCGGATTTATTTTCAATTGATGATAATGGAAATCCTTTTTTAGAGAGTTGGTATACTCTAAATATAAAAAGTCAGATAAATTTAAACAAAAGTTTGAGTTTAAATATAGCTTTAGAAAATATAACTGATCAACGTTATAGAACGTATTCTTCAGGAATCTCTGCTCCAGGTATTAACTTTGTTAGTAGTTTAAAATATGGTTTTTAAAATAAGGGTTCCCCTTTAATGCTATCTTTTTTAATAGATCTTGACTTTAATTGTTTTCTTAAGTTGTCAGGCAACTTAATATTAGTTTCATTTAATTGCGTTATAAAATTATTATAAGAAGCCAAAGTTTTATAAATATGATCTTTAATTTTTAAAGTATCAATATTGTTTTTAGAAGTTTCAAAAGCTATTCCTTTACTATAGGTTTCTATTTGTTTAAGTCTACTTAAAACACTTTTTGTTTTTAGATTAGAATCTAATTGACTTGTTAATTCTTCTAATTGTTCATCTAGTTTAAAGGCAAGTTCTTTAGCTTTAGAATAAGGGGTAATATTTAGAGAGTCTATATAAATTTTAGTGTTAGTGTAACTTTCTAAATCATTTATTTTTTGTTTTACTTTAGAGTTCAGTTTTAATAGAGAAAGCCTTTTTTGTGTATTAGTTAATGTATCATTTACTTCAAGAATATCTTGTATTGTTTCTGTTTTAACTGCATTTTTTTTACAGCTGAACAATATACTTAAGCTTAATAGAATAAAGTAATATGGAGCTTTTCTTTTCATAGAAGTAAGTGTTGTAATAATCAACTGTTCAAAAATAATAAAAGCCAGCTTAATAAGCTGGCTTTTTAATATGGTAATTAAGTCGTAAACTAGATGTTTTTAGCTAACCAATCTCCAACTTCACTTGTTTTGAATGATTTGTTATCTCCGGCTAAATCTTCAGTAACAACACCTTCAGCCAATGACTTGTTAACAACATCTCTAATAGCTTTAGCTTCTTCAACTAATTTAAAGTCTTCAAAGAGCATTGCAGCAGAAAGTACAGTAGCTAATGGATTAGCGATATCTTTACCAGCAGCTTGTGGGTAAGAACCATGAATTGGTTCATATAATCTTGCTTTTTCTCCTACAGATGCAGAAGGCATTAATCCCATAGAACCAGAAATTACAGAAGCTTCATCTGTAAGGATGTCTCCGAATAAGTTTTCTGTAATTAATACGTCATAGCTATTAGGCCATTGTACTAAACGCATAGCTACAGCATCAACAAATTCATAAGCTACTTCAACTTCAGGATATTCTTTTTCTAAACCTTGTACAGTTTCTCTCCAAAGTCTTGAAGTTTCTAATACGTTTGCTTTATCAACACAACATAATTTTTTAGTACGTGTCATGGCTAATTCAAAACCTTTACGAGCTAAACGAGTAACTTCTTCTCTAGTGTAAACACAGTTGTCAAAAGCAGTGTCTCCACCATCTTTTCTTCCTTTTTCACCAAAGTAGATACCTCCAGTAAGTTCACGTAAAAATACTAAGTCAGTACCTTCAATACGTTCACGTTTTAATGGTGAATTGTCAATTAAAGAAGGAAAAGTAAATGTAGGACGTACATTTGCAAAAAGACCTAATTTTTGACGCATTTTAAGTAATCCTTGTTCTGGTCGTACTTTAGCAGTAGGGTCATTATCAAAACGAGGGTGTCCAATAGCTCCAAAAAGTACAGCATCTGCAGCAACACAAATATCGTGAGTGCTATCAGGGTAAGGCTCTCCAACAGCATCAATTGCTGCAGCTCCTGTTAATGCAGGAGTCCAATTAATTTCGTGGTTGAATTTTGTAGCAATTGCATCACAAACTTTTACAGCTTGGTCAATTACTTCTGGTCCAATTCCGTCACCGGCAAGTAGCGCTATATCTAATTTCATGTTATATGTTTATTAATCTTTATTCTAAATTGTGTGGCAAATATACGTATTTGAATTAATCTCTTAAAGAGCAAGGCATTCCTTTTTAATAAGGTTTACTCATAGCTTAATTCAATAATATTTAGCATTTTTTCAGTTGCTTTAATAGCAGAAACAGTTTGGTCAGAGTCTAAACCTCTTGAAACAAATTCTTTTGCGCCATCTTTCCATGTTATGATGGTTTCACACAAAGCATCTGAGTGACTTCCTGGAGGAATACGAACTGAATAGTCGGTAAGTGCAGGAATTGTTTTATTCATGTTTTTGTATAATTTACGTAATGCATTCATAAAGGCATCAAACTGCCCATCTCCTTGTGCGTGTTCTTCGTAAACTTCACCATCAAAACTAATAGCTACGGTAGTAGAAGGTTTTAAGCCTTTAGCATGTGTTAAAACATATGATTCTACTACTACTTTTTGTTCGAAAGAGTTATTGTCTAATACATCTGAAATAATATACGGTAAATCATCTTTGGTCAGAACTTCTTTTTTATCACCAAGCTCAATAATTCGTTTAGTGATTTTTTTTACTTCCTCAGGGTTAAGTTGTAGTCCTAGTTCTTCTAGATTTTTTTCAATATTAGCTTTTCCTGATGTTTTACCTAAGGCGTATTTACGTTTACGGTCAAAGCGCTCTGGTAATAGATCATTGAAATATAAGTTCTTTTTATTATCTCCATCAGCATGTATTCCTGCAGTTTGTGTAAAAACATTATCACCAACAACAGGTTTGTTTACAGGTATTCTAAAGCCTGAAAAATTCTCAGCTAATTTGCTCAGTTTATACAATTCTTTTTCTTCAACATTAATGCTAACGTCTGGTAAAAAATCATTTATTACGGCAATAACGCTTGCCATTGGAGCATTACCAGCACGTTCTCCCATACCGTTTAAAGTAAGGTGTAAACCATGTGCGCCAGCTTTTATAGCTTCCATTACATTGGCAACACTCAAGTCATAATCATTATGTGCATGAAAGTCAAAATGTAAATCTGGATAACGTGTAATTAATTCAGAAATAAACGTATTTGTTTCTTCATAAGTTAAAACCCCTAAAGTATCTGGTAATAAAACACGTTTAATAGGTTGAGTAGTTAAAAAATCAAGATATTGAAAAACGTAATCTTTAGAATCGCGCATTCCGTTACTCCAATCTTCTAAATATACATTAGTAGCAATACCTTTACTGTTTGCTAATTCAATATTAGCAGCAATATCACCAAAATGTTGTTCAGGTGTTTTTTTAAGTTGATGTGTTAAGTGGTTTAAAGAGCCTTTTGTTAAAAGGTTTTGCACTTTTGCACCAGCATCGATCATCCATTGAATAGAAATTCCTTTATCAACAAAGCATAAAACCTCGATACGATCAATTAATTTTTGATCAGTAGCCCATGTAGTAATATCTTTTACAGCCTGAAATTCACCTTTTGAAACTCTAGCAGAAGCTATTTCAATACGGTCTACTTTAAGGTCTAAAAGTAATAATTTGGCTAAGGTTAATTTTTCTGCAGCTGAAAAAGATACTCCTGATGTTTGCTCTCCATCTCGAAGAGTAGTATCCATTATTTCAATATGTCTTTTGCTCATGCTGTTGTAAACTAATTTGTAGTCTTACATTTATTGTAGTAACATATAAACATAAGAATTTTACTTAAAAAAAAGTAAAGATATAAAAAACAAAAAGCGTTTCAACTAGAAGTCGAAACGCTTTTTGTATATAATAAAGTGTAACGTACTATAAAGGAGAGTTTGCTTCAAAAGCAATAATATCTTCTTTAATGTTTTGAAGATAATCAATATCATCAAAACCATTTAGCATATTTCCTTTTTTGTATCCATTAATGTCAAATGATTCGCTTTCTCCAGTGGCAACTAAAGTTACAGTTTGTTCTGGTAAGCTTACTGTAATTTCTGTTTTTGGATCAGCTTCGATAGCAGCAAATACTTTTGCAGCAAAATCTTCGCTTACTTGAACAGGAAGTACTCCAATATTTAAACAGTTACCTTTAAAGATATCTGCAAAGAAACTAGAGATTACACAACGGAATCCATAATCGTAAACAGCCCAAGCAGCGTGCTCACGAGATGAACCTGAACCAAAGTTTTTACCACCTACAAGAATTTTTCCTGAATAAGTAGAATCGTTTAATACGAAGTCTGATTTTGGAGTATCATCATTGTTGTATCTCCAGTCACGGAATAAATTATCTCCGAAACCTTTACGCTCAGTTGCTTTTAAGAAACGAGCAGGTATTATTTGATCTGTATCTACATTCTGAATAGGAAGTGGTACAGCTGTACTTGTTAATATTTCGAATTTATCGTATGCCATAATATTATGTTTTGGCTATTGGCTTTCGGCACTGCGCTTAAGGCCTAATATTTATTAAATAAAAAACTAACAACTATAAACAAACAGTTGAAAGCATAATTCGTTTTCTGCGAATTATTTAGTCATTAACTCACGAGGGTCTGTTACCTTTCCTGTTACGGCAGAAGCTGCAGCAACAAGAGGAGAAGCTAACAAAGTACGAGAACCTGGCCCTTGACGACCTTCAAAGTTTCTGTTTGATGTACTTACTGCTAATTTCCCTGGTGGTACTTTATCGTCGTTCATTGCTAAACAAGCAGAACATCCTGGTTCACGTAATTC
>CAZJGP010000185.1:0-7750 GCA_964545595.1 uncultured Flavobacteriaceae bacterium
TAGTATGACCGCGCATGGTGGTCTTATTACCTCAGGAGTACCAACCGTACTTATTGGTACAGGTGGTAGCGGAGCCACAGCAGTAATGGCTGTTAACAAAATTCCTTTTCCAAAAATAAATTTTGCCTTAAAAACTATGGCCTCAATATCTGGTCGTGGCAGTCAATTAAGTGAAGCAGCTGCCAACCAACAAGCACTACGTGAAGCTGCTGAAGATACTGAAGGAGATCCTAAAATATATGGTATACGTATTGTAAAACAAGATACCACTGTAAGAGAATCTATGTATAGCAATGCTTTAACTATTAAAGCACATGTTATGAATATTGATGACGGTCAATCCATTACATTTAAGGTGACTATTCCTCCAAAAACAGAAGAGGAAGAAGAACAAGTAATAGAACTTACGGGTACTGTTCAAGATAAAGAGGTTTCAGTAGATTGGCAACCTGAAGATAATACAACAAACACAAAAGAAAGTTAATATTATGGCTGAAACAACCACAGAGGACAAAGCTGGAACATATAGTGGAATACTATATACTGCTACAGTAACTGCTGAAGGTGGTGGTACTGTTTGCGAAGATGAAGTCAAAGTTAAAATAACAGATTCTGGAATTCGCTTAAATTTAATGCGGATAGCCATAATTAATAGATCTAAAAAATACCAACCCAAAGTTCTTAAAGATATAACTGAAGAACAGTTTAAAGAATATAACGGGGAAGGTTTAACTCCATTATCGTTAAGTAATTATAAATATGCACTTACTAACCTAAGAACTGGTTATATTTATGTGGTTAATGAAGGAAACGAAAATGATTGGAGTGAATGGATTGTTAATGATGCTAACGAATTAACTGAGATAGTACAAGGTGAAGCTAATAAAGATTTTAGAGAACCGACATCAGAAAGCAGAGAGTTAGAACAATATACTTGCTCACCAAATGATCTTTTATATATTGCATACTCTGATGTCCAATGGTCTGCTGCGTATTGGGAAAAAATGAGAACAGATTGTGATGCACGCGCTATACGTATGCAAGTTTTTGATGCATCAAAACACGTTTCTAAAACAGTACAACCAAATATTTTAGGGCCAGTCAAGGCACAAGAGCACGTAAGCTGTTTACCTGAAAATCAGTGGGGTATAAATATTTTACAAAAAAAATTCGATTATTCATCAGCTGATGCTGAAAATAATGAGCTAGATTACGATTTAGATACTGTAGTTTGCTTACATGATCCTATTGGTATTGCTGAAGAACTCTCTTCTTTTTTAGATTATTATTGGTTAAAAATGGATAGCTTATTAATATCCATGAAAATAGGAGTTTCTCAGCTTGAAGTTGAAAAAGCACTAAGAAAAGGTAAAGATCCTAGAAGTTTACAGAATCAAGAAGATTTAAAGCAAATAGAAGCTTTACACAATATTGCAGTAACCCTAAAAGCTGTATCCTACTCTAATGACGATATAGAAGATAAATTAATTCACTCTAGAGGGGGAATTAAAATTGATCGAATTAACAACGTTTTAGCTGCACCTGAAAGGTTAAAGATTAAGAAAGCAATTAGTAAAATTAGGACCCAGTTATTTGATTTTTTAGACGATGATTATTTTGGCTTAGTAATTGACGATTATTTAGAAAACGACAATGACACTCTTAACTTTGTTAAATATTCTAAAAGTCATTGGATAAAAAGAGCTGCCCATATGCCAAATGCTAAAGATGCTGCTTTAGAAAATAAGAGTGAATCAGCTCAATGGGGAGGCGAAGCTAATGACAGAGGCAAAAAATTTGTTACTGATGTTATTAATGGAAATAATCATATTGGTAAAATCCTTAATAAACCATCGGTTATTAATGATATAGAAAGTAAAGTAAATTATTCAAAATATGCTTTAATTTTAGATAATTTTTTCGAATTAACTAAAAGTGTTTTTAACGATGGTCCAAAAGCACTAGAAGGCGCTACCTCATTAATTAATGGTTTACATGTAGGAACTAAAGGCAAAATTAATAAAGCTGCATTTAAAATTGAAGAGATAGGAACTTTATTTATTGAGAGTAATTTAGGAAGGTCTGATTTTTTTAAAAAAACAATAAACCTTAATAAAAAAACATTAAAGGCTTTCAACAAAATAAACAAAGCAAACAAATCAAAAATCCAAAAAACAAAACTAATAACCTTTAGTAAATCTTTTGAAGATTTTTTAAAAAACAATAACCCCTCTGACACTTTAGATAAAATTAACGGTAGTAAACCTTGGTTAAAAATGCTACGCAATTTAAGCATGATCAATGTAGGAATGACCAGTGTAAATATTTTTAGATCAGGAGATCAAGTACAATTAGGATTAAATCTTGCAAAATTTGGTTTAGCTATTACTGATACACATTTAGCCTTAAAAAATATTCAAGCTCTTAAAATTACAGACGACGCTGCTAAAAAGGCTTTTGAAAAACAACTTTCAAAAATATCGAAAAGAGCAGGTTATGCAGGAGCACTTATTGATGCTAGTGAGTCCGCCTATAATTTTTGGCAGCGAGATTTTGATGCTGGTATAACATACGCTGGTGCAGCGGCAACAGGGGCTTTGGGTACTTTATTTCTGTTAGGGTTATCAAATGCTTGGAATCCAGCAGGTATAGCATTATTAATTGGTGCTATAGTGTTAAGTATTATGGCCGGTAAGTTTGAAGATTCACCTATTGAAATTGTAGCTAAAAATGGTATTTTTGGACCAGTACCTACCCTTAGAGGGGGAAGTAAAATCAACTTTTCATCACATAAAGGGTATATAAACTTAATTAAATACCACATAAAGGAAAATGTACGGGACCGTATGCATGTAAAAGGCTTTACGGATTTAGAAGATCTACAAGAGCAATATAGACAAGTACTTAATGCTTTAGCTAGTCCTAATGTAACCTTAAAAGCTAATAAAAAAAGTAATCAAAGTTCTCAAGCTTTATATATGGGTGATATGGCTGGAGAAAC
Organism: uncultured Flavobacteriaceae bacterium; assembly: GCA_964545595.1. Lineage (GTDB taxonomy): Bacteria > Bacteroidota > Bacteroidia > Flavobacteriales > Flavobacteriaceae > Aquimarina. Next base: position 3,002 of record CAZJGP010000185.1, read on the forward strand.
TATTATAAGTTACCGTATTGATCAGTTGTTAGTACAAGCTTCTTTTGGTTCTTTTTTAAATTCGTTTAATCAATTAGAGTTTAAACTACTGTATTTACCTAATGGTTTTGGCGGAACTGTACAAACTCTGAATAATGAGGATCATATAAAATCTCAAAAAATAATTAAAGAAGAAAATGGGCTTACTAAAGGTCAATTTATTGTTAATACTTCGGCTGAAAACATAGGTTCAAAAGCAATAATAATTGTAGCTTGTAAAATACAAGCATTTAAAGATCAATTTTATCCTATAAATAAAAAAGGGGAAGAAGCATATGTAGCTGCCTTAACAAATATTCATGTAGAACAACACATAATAAACTTATATTATAACGGTTATGATAGTAAGCTGATTACGGGGTCAATTCAAGAGCTTACTAAAGAAAAAACGTGGAAAAACGCTTAATTAAAAACACATATAAAATTGGAAGAAGTACCTATTGACTTAGAATACAACAAAGCTAAACGTTTTAAAGGTTTTAAAAGATTACCCTTTGTTATTTATACTACTCCTAAAAAAAAAGATAATGAAAAGATAGGTTTAGAAGAAAATTACAAACTATTAAATGATAATTTCATTAAAGAATTTGTCCCAAGCGACAAAGAAGGACATAAAACCGATATTTATATGTACGGTGGTATTACATTATTTTTTGGTGTAATAATGCCTATTGCAGGTTCTGCTTTTGAGAAAGGATTTATGGAAGTTTGGGTTTATATCGTTTATTTAATACTGGCACTTTTTTTTGGAAAAATAACTCATGCCAAATGGAAAAAACACAAATTAGCTCCTGAAAGCTCATATATGCTTTTAGATAGACAAAATTCACTTATAACTTTACCAAGAATAGGCGATTTTGAATTTTTTAAAATCCCTTTTATTCATTTACGAGCTGATATAACTAGGATAGTTACTCGATCAACATTCTCTGCGCCACTTTTAAATTTTTACAGAGACTATTCTATGAACTTTGTTAAAATGCACGATGCTAGAATTATTCTAGGAGGATGGCATTTAGAGGCTAAGCAAGCATGGTCTTTTTACGTATGGTATATGGACAAAAACAGACCTTTGCCCCCTGGTAATAATTTTGACGCTTATAGACAAAAAGATTTTGAACGCCGAAAAGCTGAAGGGTTTCCTCCGCCACTTTTTAAAAGTTTAGTACCTACTCCTGAAGCTACTGCTGAACAACAATTAGTGCGTGAAGCGTTTTGGAAAGATGTAGATTACGTACCAACCGAACAAGAAAGTTTCTATAGTCTCTGGAAACCGAAACCAAAAGATAAATAATTTTTTTGGAAGAAATACCTATTGACTTAGAATACAACAAAGCTAAACGTTTTAATAACTTTAAACGTTTGCCTTTTGTTATTTATACAACTCCAGATAATAGAGATAACTTACAAATAGGAGATAATGAATATTACAACTCGTTAAGTCACATTTTAATAAAACAGCATGTTTCTAGCGATAAAGAAAGCCATCAAACAGATATATATATGTACGGTGGTATTGCATTATTTTTTTTTTCTATGCCGATTTTTCTTATTATAGTTGGTGAAGATTTACCTTTTCTCATTTATTTGATTCTATTTTTAATACCTATTTTCTTAATAAAAGTAGCTTATAACAAATGGAAAAAACACACAGCAGCACCTAAAAAATCATACTTGCTTTTAGATAGACAAAATTCATTTATAACTTTACCTAGAATAGGCGATTTTGATTTTTTTAAAATCCCTTTCACACAGCTTAGGGCTGATATTACAGCTGTAGCAACACAAGCAACATATTCTGGATTATTTTTAAACTTTTACAGGGACTATTCAATGAATCTTGTCAAAATGCATGAATCATCCATTAGTACTGGAGCTTTTTCTAATGATAAAAAACAAGCTTGGTCTTTTTACGTATGGTATATGGATAAAAACAGACCTTTGCCCCCTGGTAATAATTTTGACCCTTACCGACAAAAAGATTTTGAACGCCGTAAAGCAGAAGGGTTCCCTCCGCCACTTTTTAAAAGTTTAGTACCTACTCCTGAAGCTACTTCTGAACAACAATTAGTGCGTGAAGCGTTTTGGAAAGATGAAGATTACGTACCAACCGAGCAAGAAAGTTTCTATAGTCTCTGGAAACCGAAACCAATAGTATAACAAAAAATAACCCTTTTAAACTATCATTTTGCAAAAAACATACTTTATAATTTTATCGCTCTTTACAATTCTAGTTTCATGTAATTCAAAATCAGTAACTAAAAATGATGTTCTTGAAATTATTGATACTGATAACATAAAAGAATTTAATCAAATACAATCCAAAATTAATATTGACACATTAACATTTACAAAAAATAGAACATTACTCCATTTTGCTTTAATACAAGGTGCTAAAAAAATTAGTAAGCAATTAATTACAGAGTCTAAGTTTATACATGAATTAGATGCTGATAATGTTTCTCCTCTTATTATTACTATTGCTAAAAGATATAATCATCTAACAGATCTTTTATTACAAAAAAATGTAGATGTAAACATTGTTCAAACTAATTTAGATATTTCGTCATTAAATTATGTAATAGATGATAAAAACTTGGAACTATTAAAAAAACTAGTAGCTCATAAAGCTAATTTATTTCACAAAAGAAAAAATGGCAACACACTATTACACAGCGCAGTATCTAATAGCAATAGTGATATAGTAAACTATCTACTAAATAAAAAACTAAGTGACACTATCAAAAATAAAAATGGGCAAACTGTTTTAGATATTGCAATTTATAATGATGATATTGAAATCCAAAAAATATTTTTAGATAGATTTTCACCTTTACAGAAGAGACAATTTATTCAAAATCTTATGAATAATAATCCCTTGAATAATATAACTATTGTTGATACAACTGCAACAACCCCCGTAAAACAAAAACAATTAGCTACATGGTTAAGTCAAAAATGGATATCAAAAATAAATTTAGAAGAAGTTTTTATTAAACTAAAAGACACGAATGCAATAAAAGCTTTTTTAAATAAAGGAATTGATATTAATTTCATTTCTAATGAAAAGAATGTTGCATTAATACACAATGCTGCTATTGGTCACCGTTTAGGTTTAATGAATTTTATATTAGCTAATGGGGGTAATATCAACTTAGTTTCAAAAGATGAAAAAACGCCTTTAATGTATTCCTTAGGTTTTTCTACTAAATTTATTGATTATCCTGAATTAAATAATAAAATAGAAAAAGCAGGGTTTAAATTCACAAATAAATTTAAAGACTTTTCACAAATAAATTTTGAAGCTACAATAGAAGATAAAATTTATTTTATTAATTTTTTGATAGCTAAAGGCTCCAATATATCTTATAAGAATAGTAATGATGAAAATGCATTATATGTAGCACAATCAGTTTTTAATGAAATTGGAGAGAAATTACTATTAGATAATGGTGCAAAAATTACGAAAGAATATAAATTAACTAAATGGGATAAAGAAGCATTAAAGCAAGCTGAAAAAAGAGATTATCAACGAAGAGTTGAAGAAGTCTTGAGATAATGTTATAAAAAAGCTTATTAATCACTATCAAACATACATTAATAGATCATAATTGAAGGCAATTTGTACCTATTAAAGAAGAACGCGTACCAACTTTTGTAGCAGGTATTCATGCGTTAAGAGTAAAAAGGGCTACAACAGGCTTTAAACAACGTATAGATTATAAAAAAGATAGAGACAGAAGGATTTATAACAGAGCTAAAGCAAGCACAATAGAACATACCCCAGGATGGATATAGATTATAAAAAAATACCTTTAAATACTGAATATAAAAATTTACCTATCAATCAACATGGCAGGTTTCTAAAATTCTTTATTAACTCTAAACTTCCAAATGTTACCAAAAAAAGATTTATAGATAATGAATATATAGAATATTCTGATGAACTTATTATTAATGAATCTGTTGGTTACAACCGTGCTGAAAAAGGAGGTTTTAAGTTTTACTTAGGAGTTGCTGCTTTTACTGGAATAATATGCCCGTTGATATTTTTAAATAATGACGAATTGGAAACCTTTGTTTCCTTAATACTTGCCATGATAACCATTTTTTTTCTTGGAGTAACATATTACATGTATAAAAAATGGCAAAATACTTCATTGCACGATTATATAGTTTATGATCGGTTAAATGGAGAAATTACAATACCTGATTATGACAGAAAAAAACACAGTAAAATTAATTTTAATGAATTAAAAGCAAGAATTCATAAAATAAAAAATCCTGGTGTCACTGGTGGTATGGTTGGACCACATCAATTGTTTTACAATCTACATACAACTAAAAAACTTGTAAAATGGGATTTTTTAGATATAGCCTTTGTTTTCTATAATCCACAAGAAACCTGGTCTTTTTTTGTTTGGTATATGGATAAAAACAGGAACTCCCCCTCCACCACATGTTGGAGGTCCAGTATCTGGACCCGGAGTACCTACAGTATTAATTGGCGGATCAGTAGCAGCCGTAATGGGCGATATGTGTGTGTGCATGGGTCCACCCGATGTTATAGCACAAGGCGAAGCCACTGTTTTAATTGGTGGTAAAGCCGCAGCAACCGTAGGTAGTATGACCGCGCATGGTGGTCTTATTACCTCAGGAGTACCAACCGTACTTATTGGTACAGGTGGTAGCGGAGCCACAGCAGTAATG
>CAZJGP010000186.1:0-5125 GCA_964545595.1 uncultured Flavobacteriaceae bacterium
TTTGTAAAAGTAAATTCAATTAGGCTTTAAAAGTACTTGAATAGAGAATATCTTTATCCTTAATCATGGAAAATATGCCAACACTATTAAAGAAAATATTAAATTAGTTTCTATAGAATAATAGATATAGCAACACTTTGTATGGATTAATGTTGGTTGTGCTTAATCTAAGAACTAGCTTCTTTTTTATAATAAGAGTAATTGAAATTAGCTTTATTTTTTTAACAATTTATTATTTAACTAAAACCAAGTAATTAGTTTAAATAAAAGGGTTTTATACATTTAAATTTAATAGTTTCGTATAAATCGTTTTCTAATTTATATAATATTTGAATATGTATATAGGGTTAATAATATTTTTACTATTGGGAGTTTTTTTAGTTTGGGCGTACAATGGTTTGGTAAAGAAAAAACTGTTTACTGAAGAAGCTTATAGTGGTATTGATGTGCAACTTAAAAAAAGGTATAATTTAATTCCTAATTTACTAGAAACGGTAAAGGGCTATGCTCAGCATGAGAAAGATACTTTTACTTCAGTAGTAAATGCTAGGAACTCTGCAATTTCGGCTGAAGGGATTAATGAACAACAACAAGCGGAAAATAACTTAAACAGTTCGTTATTAAATTTATTTGCATTGGCAGAGCAATACCCCGAACTAAGAGCATCAGAAAATTTTAAATATTTACAAGAAGAATTAGTAAATATAGAAGATGATATAGAAAAGTCTCGTAGGTATTATAATGGAACAGTTAGAGAGTATAATATTAAGGTAGCCGTTTTTCCTAGTAGTATAATAGCAAACCTTTTTAAATTTAGAACATTATCTTTTTTCGAAATGGATATTAGATATAAAGAACTTCCTAAAATTTCATTTTCATAAATTTATGTTGCGTTCTCTCTTTTGTTATATATTTTTTTTTGTTCTTAGTAACTCTTTATTTGCACAAAACAGCACGGCATTACTTCAAGAACAAATCCTTAACTATGATGTAACCCTAACTCTAGAAAAAAACGGATTATTAACTGTTGAAGAAACTATAAAAGTTAATGTTAAAGGAGAACAAATAAAAAGAGGAATTTATAGAAAAATACCTTTAGAACGCAAAGATCAATATGGGGATGACCAAAGGGTAAGTTATAATGTAATTGAAGTTTTACATAATGCTACCGAGGCTAAGTATAATAAGTCTATAAAAGGAGATTATTTAAATATTAGAATTGGAGAAAAGGATGTTTTTTTAGATCATGAAGAACATACTTACAAAATAACCTATACAACAACGGATCAAGTAGGTTTTTTTGAAAATTATGATGAGTTATATTGGAATGCTACAGGAACAGAATGGTTATTACCTATAAATAAAGTAACCGTAAAAGTAAAATTACCAGAAGGAGCAACCTCAAACCAAGAATATTGTTATACTGGAGCTAAGGGTAGTACCGTTAGGAATTGTAGATTTAAGAATGAAGAGGGTTATGTGATTTTTGAGGCAGATAGTTTACAAAAATATCAAGGTTTAACTATTGCTACAGGTTTTACTAAAGGAATTATGGAGAATCCTTTACCTATTGAAAAGCCTAGTATTTGGATTCGGAATTTAGATGTTTATTTAACATCAGCGATAACAGTAATCTACCTATTATTTTTGTTTTTTAGTTGGGCTTTGTTGAGTAGGAAGTTTAAAAAAGAAGTTGTAGTACCTACGTTTAAGGTGCCAAAAAATATTTCGCCTGCAATGGCAAGGTTATTAGTTTTTAAAAGAATAGATGATATTAGTTTAGTTGCCACATTAGTAAACTTACATGTTAAAAAGTATATAAGGATAACTAAAAAAAAACATACTTATCTTATTGAACATAATGCAGATTCTACATCTGATATGTTAGAAATTGATCAACAAAAATTTTTCAAAGAGCTTTTTGGGTATTTAAAAAGACCAATTTATTTAAACAAAAAATATAGCAGTTTTATGTCTGATGCTAAAAAGGCGTTGTTGAAATCGTTAAAAAATGATTTTAACAAAAGTAACTTGTTAAAAAGTAAAGTTCCTTATGTAATACTTAGTGTCATTATAACTATTGCAGCATATGGGTATTTGCATGTTTATGCTGTTAAAGAAGATCCTATTCATGTTTTAATACTAAGTGTTGTTTTTGGGATCATAGCTACAGTGGGGTATAACTTAGCCAAAAATTCTAAAAGAATGTCTGCAGGAGAGGTCTTTTTTTTCTTAATATTCTTTCTTATTTTTTCTTTAGGTTTTTTGTTTGTAGGAATTGGTGATGAGAAATTTCCATTTATATGTTTCCCTTTAAGTGTTATTTTTATTGCAGCCAACTGGATGTTTATAAAAAACCTTCAAATACTTTCTAAAAAAGAAGGAATTAAAGCACGTTTAGAAATTTTAGGATTAAAAAAATATATCACTGTAGCAGAACAAGATAGATTTGATATGCTAAATGACCCAGATAAAAGTTTGGAGTTTTATGAAGAATTACTTCCTTATGCTATAGCCTTTGGTTTAGAAAATCGTTGGGCTGAAAAATTTAATACTGTTTTAGAAAAAACTATTTTAGAAGAAGATAGTTTTATTAATAATTATTCAAATGACTTTTCTATTAGAATGAGCAATTTTGTTGGAGCAAGTTATACTGGTACAGGCGGATCATTTAGTAGCAGTTCTACAGGTAGTTCAAGTAGCAGTGGCAGTGGATCTTCTGGCGGCGGATATTCTGGTAGCGGCGGCGGTGGCGGTGGCGGAGGTGGTTGGTAAAAAAATACTTCGGCCTCATTAAAATGTTGTAATACTTAATTTCTTGTAATAAGATGCTTAAATCTATTTTAAATAAAATATCAACTTCTTTTAAATTGAACAGCCCTAACACTCAATGGGAAGAAGAAAACCCCATAAAAAAAATAAAGAAAGCTCTAGTGGGCTTAGAAACTTTTCAGTTAGATTTAGATACTATTAAAATTGATGGTTTTAATTGGAATGAAAATGTACCAGTTGATATTTATAATAAAGAGCTAGATCCTAATGATCCATTTTTATACAGAACATTTGAACATGATGCATTTAGATTTAAGGGTAAGTTTCATAAAAACAAAGAAGTATTAAAGTTCTATTCTAGACTATATATCCCAATTAATTATAAAGGAGAAGAAAAAACATATGAATTTAATTTGCCAATAGAGCATACTAAAATAAGAATGCAATTCTATATTCAAAAACAAACTACTGTATATTTTGATGAGTTTGAAGGAAGAAGGATTTTCTTATTAGATTTTAATTTTATGGAAAATGAAGAGACATCGTTTATTCATTTATATTGATTCTCTGAGAAGAACTTAAATAATAAGTTTTTCGCTATTAAGAAATCTATTAGATATTATGTTTGAAAACAATTATAATTATACCATTAATAATGGTTGGTTGTAACTATAATACACAAATGCAAGGAATATGTATTTGTGCTAATTCTGAATATAAAGATCTAGAAAGAAACGTTATTTCATTAAATTAAAATTTATATTAATTTAATGATTATTGTATTTAATTTTTATCGCCAGTTTTATGATTTAAACGTTTAATAAACTTTTCTACATTAAAACTGATGTCATCTTCGCCAATTTGGTCAAAGGGGTTTTCTAGGTGTTTTTGAATATTATCTAGACTGACAAGTATCATTGTAAGTAATATCGGAATTACAAATTCAAGACCCCAAGACATTTCTTCAGCCTTAAAAGCAAAATAAGGTCCATAAATAATAGGTAGTATTTTTATAAATAAAGAGCTAAATGCTCTTAACGTTCTTGGAGTTCTGTATTGATATATATGTTTGGTAGATTCGAAAGAAATCATCATTTTTTGCAGATGTTGATTTGTTCTAGAGCATTCTCCAGACGATAAGCCTTCACCTCTTAACTCATGCTTGATATATAGTGAAAAATCAGAAAAACAATCATAAACACGTTTTTCGTTTTCTATCAATTGAGATTTAGGACTTGTAAACATAATCTTAAAACTATTAAAAAAAACAAATATGATGTCGTTCATTTTTGTTACATTTTCAGGTTTAGGATTGTCAAGCCAGTCTCTTGAAACAAAATAAATAGCTCTTAAATAACCTTTAATTGCAGCATACTCTTTCAATGCAGCCTCTCTTCTTTTATAAGCCCCTCCAATAGAAAATACGATAGGAAATATAATAGATGTTGCTACTAACGTTAATGGGAATTCGGCTTCATATTTAAAGTGAATGCAAACAGCAGTAGACACTACGGCTAAGCCAGAAATAATCAATGTTTGAAGATTTACAATTAAAAAAAACCTTTTAAAATAGTGTTTCATTTTTCTGTAATTAATTATTACGGTTTTAGCTATTAACTAAATATTCTATTTAAAATTTAGTATTAATTAATGGTATTAGTAATTATTTGTTTATGCTAATAAATTAAGAGGGGTTTTCATCTCGTTATTTTTATAACTTAATACATATACTGGTTTGTCTTTTTTTAAAGGATTAGCCATAACAAAATCAATTTTGTTATTTATATATTTCTCAAATAATAATTCAGCTTCTTCTTTAGCTTCCTCTTCTGTTATTTCCTCAGCTTCTAATCTTTTATTTATAGCATCTATTTTAGAATTAACCTCATTCTCGTTCATAATAGCTTTTTCAAGAGAAATACCTTTTTTTTCTAAAATTTTTGCAGATTTATTGGCTATTAAAACATTAGCAATTTGCCATTCTTTTTGTCCTTGGCCATTAGTTTCAAAAAGAATATAGCCAACACTACCAGTTAATGAATATACAAGTGTATTTTTATCTAAATTAATCTTGTATGTTTTTTTTATGCTTTCTATCTCTTGCCCAGTTAGTACTCTTTCATGATTTAAATTTTCTAAAATATCTGATTGAGTTCTTTTCATATCACCTTTATCTTGATAATAGCTAATGACACTAATTAAACCAACGATGAACATGATACCAAAAATAATTAATTGCAATATTCCCATAGTATTATTTTTTTTACATTTAAAGTATAATAAATATTATTTATAAAACTGATTTTTTAAAGCTAAGTAATGTTATATAGCAGATCTATTAATTTAGATTTGT
>CAZJGP010000187.1:0-10309 GCA_964545595.1 uncultured Flavobacteriaceae bacterium
TGGTTGAAAGTCGTGTAAGTCTTGTTTCTTTTTAGCTAATTCAGCAGGGTCTTCATCAGTTACCCAGCCAGTATCCACTGCATTCATAAAAATTCCCTCTTTAGCTAAGCTACCGGCTGAAGTATGTGTTAACATATTTAATGCGGCTTTAGCCATATTAGTGTGTGGGTGTCGATCTTCTTTAAAGAAAGTATGAAATTTACCTTCCATAGCCGAAACGTTTATGATATGTTTTTGTCCAGTATTTTCTTTTTTCATTAACTCAGCTAATCTATTGCATAGCACAAACGGGGCAACTGAATTTACTAGCTGAACTTCAATCATTTCAGTAGTTTCAATTTCACCAAGCTTTAGTCTCCAGCTATTTGTTTTACGTAAATCTACTTGTTGTAAATCTTCGTCTAATTCCCCTTCAGGGAAAACCTCATTAGCAACTAAACTATTATCAAAACTATAAGGTATTTGCGATAATTTTGCAGAAGACCTAAGACCTATTCCTGGTTCTGGACCGTGCCAAGTAACTGGCATGTTTTTATTAGGCGAAGCTCCTGAAGATAATAACTGTAATTCGGTTAAGCAGTTATTGTGATCGGTTAATAAATCTTGTGCAAATTTTGGTAATTGGGTAACTTCTAATTCCTCATTAGGCATTAAATGGGCATAAAAACCTGCAGGTCTTCTAACTGTTTGTGCAGCGTTATTTATTAGAATATCTAGTCGTTTATAACGTTGCTCAATATAATTACAAAAAATCTCAACACTAGGAATATGTCTTAAATCTAATCCGTGAATTTTTAATCGATGTCCCCAGGTTGTAAAATCCTCTTCTTTAGAAAAACGCAAAGCAGAATCATTAGGGAATCTAGTAGTAGCAACAACGGTAGCGCCTGCTCTTAATAGCATTAAGGTTATGTGGTAACCAATTTTTAAACGAGAACCTGTAATAACAGCAACTTGTCCTGTTAAATCAGCATTCTGAAACCTTTTAGCGTAATTAAAATCGCCACAAGACTCACACATAGTATCATAAAAATGATGCAATTTAGTGTATTCAGTTTTACACACATAACAATTTCTAGGAGAACTTAATTCTTGTAGTTCTTTTTCTATAATTTGTTTAGGAGGAAGTAATTTAGGAGCAACAAAAACGTGGTTTTCACGAGCTGAACGAATTCCAGTTTCTTTGCGGGCGTGCTTATCGCGTGTTGCTTGTTTGCGTTTTGCAGCCTTTTTAGCATCTTTAGTTCGTTTTTTAAACAAATCTTTACCAGGTCTTGATAATTGACCGGTAACTTTCATAAGAGCTACTCTTTTTTCTTCAGGAAGTTCAAAAATTTGATTTGTATCTGCTAATAAAGCTTCAATTGTAGTAATGCATTGGTCAATACTTTCAAGACTTACTTTATTTTCCACTTCATTATTATCCATAATCAAACCTTTATTATTCTAAAACGTTATTCAGAATGTAAAAGTAGTTTTTAAATAAAACAAAGACTAATATATTAGATAGATAATAGTTTTTTGAATGTTGGTTTGTTTTAATTTTAAGCTCCCTATTTTCAAAAGTTGTACTTTTGAAATATGAAAAGAGGTTTAGTGATTTTATTATTATTAATAGGTGTAATTTGTTTGTTTTACCAGAACAAAGCTATTGGTGCAAATGCTGTATATTTAAAAACGGTAGGTATTGTTTTGGTTATGTTTTCTGTTTACAAGGTAGCAAGTAAAGTAACTTCTAAAACTGATGATAAATCAGGTAATTTTAAATTTTAAGTAGTGTTTAAAGTAGGAGATTTTGTCATGGCAATTGACGATGATGTACAAGGAGAAGTTATTAATATAGATAACACGCAAATTACTATGTTGTCTACAGATGGTTTTGAGATAGTATATACAGCATCTGAATTAGTAGTTGATAAAACAAGGCAAGAGAATTTAGATTTTAGTGCTAATTTTAATTCTTTTGCAAATGAGAATACATCTTTTAAAAAGAAGCCAAAATCTATTCAGCCCAAAAAGAAAGAAAAGCAACAGCCACCGATGGAGGTAGATTTGCATATTGATAAAATTGTAAAAAATGCTAAAGGCTTATCTAATTTTGATATGTTGAATATTCAAGTAGATACTGCTAAACGACAATTAGATTTTGCAATAAGTAAACGAATATCTAGAATTGTTTTTATTCATGGTGTAGGGCAAGGAGTTTTAAAAGAGGAACTTAAATACATGTTTCGTCTTTATGATAATATACAAGTATCTGAAGGGGATTATAGAAAGTATGGAGTAGGAGCTATGGAAATTTACATACCTCAAAAAGCTTTTTAAAAGCTAAAAATGTTCAAATAAAAAGCTCAACTCAATGAGTTGGGCTTTTTATTTGAATAGAATGTGTAATATTATTTAGCAATATTAACGGCTCTAGTTTCTCTAATAACTGTAATTTTTACCTGTCCAGGGTAAGTCATATCTGTTTGAATCTTCTGTGAAATTTCAAAAGATAAAGCAGCTGCTTTATCATCAGATACTTTTTCACTCTCTACAATTACACGTAACTCTCTACCTGCTTGTATTGCATATGCTTTTTTAACACCAGGAAAAGCAAAAGCAATAGCTTCTAGATCTTTTAAACGTTGAATATATGAATCTAATACTTGACGTCTTGCTCCAGGGCGAGCACCGCTAATAGCATCACAAACCTGAATAATAGGCGATAATAAAGAAGTCATTTCAATTTCATCGTGGTGTGCTCCAATAGCATTACATACTTCAGCTTTTTCACCATACTTTTCAGCCCACTGCATTCCTAAAATAGCGTGAGGTAATTCTGTTTCTGTATCAGGTACTTTTCCTATATCGTGTAATAATCCGGCACGTTTAGCTAACTTAGGGTTTAAACCTAATTCAGCAGCCATTACGCCACAAAGTTTAGCAACTTCTCTAGAGTGTTGTAATAAGTTTTGACCGTAAGAAGAACGGTACTTCATACGACCTACTGTTTTAATTAATTCAGGGTGTAAACCATGAATTCCTAACTCTATTACAGTACGTTTACCAACCTCGATAATTTCTTCGTCAATTTGTTTACGAGTCTTTTTTACTACCTCTTCAATACGAGCAGGGTGTATACGACCATCGGTAACTAATTTGTGTAATGCTAAACGGGCAACTTCTCTTCTTACAGAATCAAAGCAAGAAAGAATAATTGCTTCCGGAGTATCATCTACAATAATTTCCACTCCAGTGGCAGCTTCTATAGCTCTAATATTACGACCTTCACGACCAATAATACGACCTTTAACATCGTCATTTTCTATGTTAAAAACAGAAACGCAATTTTCAACAGCTTCTTCAGTTCCAATTCGTTGAATAGAATTGATTACAATTTTTTTAGCTTCTTGTTGTGCTGTAAGCTTAGCTTCTTCAATAGTCTCTTGTATGTGAGACATAGCATCGGTTTTAGCTTTTTCTTTTAAAGACTCAATTAATTGTTCTTTAGCTTCTTCAGCAGTTAAGTTAGATATAGTTTCTAATTCTTTTTCCTTTTTAGAAAGAACATTAGTTAATTTATCTTCTTTAGCTTGTAACTTTTCACTTAAACTATCATTGTTTTTAATTTTACTTTCCAATGATTGGTTCAGTTTTTTGTTCTTAGAAAGCTCATTTGAAATTTGAGATTCTTTATCACGAGTACGTTTTTCAGCTTCCGACATTTTTTTGTCGCGAGAGTTAATTACTTTTTCGTGCTCAGATTTAAGTTCAATGAACTTTTCTTTAGCCTGAAGCATTTTATCTTTTTTAATAGAATCTGCTTCTTTATGCCCTTCCTTTATAATTCGTTTAGCCGTTTTTTCAGCCTCTTGAATTTTTTTAGAACCTTTGTTTTTATCAATGATTTTGTTAATTACAAAACCTATAATTACTCCTGCTACTAAAGCAACAGGGATTAGTACAATTGAATTCATAGTTGTGTTAATGTGTATATATAAAAAAAGCCTGCACTAGTTGGGTTTTGTATAAACTCTGTAAAAACAGGTTTAGGGCTAACTGGTTGCTCGAAAATCCATGACAAAGATGGCACGCTCTTACAACACAAAACTCACCCTCTTATAAAAAATTCTTGTTGAGTTTATCAAAAAAGTACTAGTACAGGCAGTAATTGTTTATTTTTATGAACGTTCAGATAATAAGGAGTCAATTTGTTTAGTTATTGCTTCTAAACGATCTTGGGCTTCCGTATAATCTCTATTTTTATCTATAGACTTTTGCTCTACCTGAGAGGCAAATTGTAAGGCACACATGGCCAAAACATCTTGTTTATCTCTCACAGCATAATTTTGCTCGTAATGTTTTAAAAGTTCATCAATCTTTTTTGCAGCAAGTCGTAATCCTTCTTCTTCTTCCGGTAAAACTGTCATAGGGTAAACCCTATTTGCTATTGACAATTTTATTTTTAATCCTTCAGCCATTTCTTACGAAAGTTGTGCAATACACTGATCAATTTCTTTTACCAGAGCATTTATTTTAAGCTTAGTCTCTTTTTTGTATTCGTCACTACCTAGTAATGCATTCGTATTTTTAAGCAATTTGTTTTGGTGCATTAACTCTATAGATCTACTCTCTAGGCTTTTTGTATGCAACCTTTCTTGTGCCAAAACTTCTTGACAGTTAATATAATCTTGCTCTAATTGGGAGTAATTAACCATTAATTGGTTTAATTTTTCTTCCAAAGAATCAATTATTTGATCAAGAGGTTTTTTCATTGCTCAAACACATTACGAATATCACAAAGTTAACATACCATTGCTTTCTCGCAAGTAACTAGCAGCTATTTTTTAACTTTTTATTAAATTTTTTCTTTATAAGTAATAAAATCAATAGTTTCGTTACGGTAAGCTTTTTGCAAACATTTATATGTAAAGATCTTAGTAAATTCAGCATATGAAATTTTTTTTATCAAGTGTTTTCTTTTTTTTAATAGTAACACTACAAGCTCAACTACCTGAAAATTATTTTTCTAATCCATTAAAAATACCAACTATTTTGTCGGGTACTTTTGGAGAGTTACGTAGTAATCACTTTCATTCAGGGTTAGATATTAAAACACAAGGTCGCACAGGTCTAAAAGTGCATGCTGCAGCAAAAGGTTATGTTAGCAGAATAAAAATTTCTCATTATGGTTATGGTAAGGCACTTTACGTGAAACATCCTAATGGGTATACAACAGTATATGCGCATCTTGAAAAATTTTCTCCTAAAATTGAAGCTTACGTTAAGAAAAGACAGTATAAAAAAGAATCTTTTACAATAGAGTTATTTCCGGGAGCTAGTGAACTTTCATTAGATCAAGACGAATTAATAGCTTTTAGCGGAAATACTGGAGGTAGTGGTGGTCCACATTTACATTATGAAATACGCGATGGTAATTCAAGACCAATGAACCCAATGTTATTTGGTTATAATATAGCCGATAATAGAAAACCATTAGTTAATACCGTTTGGTTGTATCCATTAAATAAAGAAGCAACCATTAATGGAGTAAACAAACCGTATCGTTTAAAAACAATAGCTTTAAAAGGTGGCGTTGTAAAAGCAAATACAGTTGTAGCTTTAGGAGAAATAGGAGTAGGGGTTAGCACTGTTGACCAACAAGATGGTGCAAATAATAAAAATGGTATTTATAGAATAAGTAGTAAGATAAATGGTACTACTAATTTTGAGTTAGAAATGAAACGTTTTTCTTTTTCTGAAACTAGATACCTTAATAGAATGATTGATTACGCCTATTTTAAAGAAAACCGTAGTCGTATTACTAAACTTTATATTGAAGAAAATAATCCGTTGAGTATTTATAATGATAAATTTTCTGACGGTAAAATTAATGTGAAAGATCAATTATCATACAAAGTAGAAGTGTCTATAGAAGATGTTATGGGTAATGCTAGAGTTATTCATATTCCTATAGAAGGAAAAGAGCCAACATATAAAAACCCTATAGCCCATGATAATTCTCCTTTTATAGCACTTCCGTCAGAAGTTTTTACTTATGATTGTTCTTATGCATCGGTCTACATTCCTAAAAATGCGGTTTACGATAAAGTGTCTTTAGATATTGAAGAGTTACCGAATAATAAGTTGTTAATACATAATAAATTAACGCCACTACATAAATATATGCAATTGTCTTTTTCTCCAGTAAATGGGCAATCTTTACAACAAGCTTATATAGGTAGATTTACTAACGAGGATAACCCAGAATATGTTGGAGCCAAAATAAAAGGAAATAAAATAACAGCTAAAACTAGAGAATTTGGAAGTTTTGGAATTTTCAAAGACACAATTTCTCCTGTTATAAAGCCAGTTAATTTTTCTGATAAAAAATGGATTTCTAACAATAAAACATTAAAACTTACGATTAGCGATGCAACTACTGGTATAAAAAAATATAAGGCAACAATCAATGATAAATTTGCCTTGATGGAATATGACTATAAGAAAGATATATTAGTTTATAATTTTGAAGATGGAATAAGTATACCAGGAGAAAATAAATTGAAGCTTTATGTAGAAGATAACGTAGGTAATACTACTATTTTTGAAGCAAGCTTTTTTAGAAAATAATAATTTTTATTTTGAAAAAACACTTACTACTATTAATCTTTCTTTTTGTATCAATTAACTTTTGGGCTCAACAGTCTCAAATTCGTGGTATTGTTCTAAATGAATTAAAAGAACCTTTAGCAGGTGCTGAAATAACTTTTAATAATAAAAAAGGAACCGAAACTAGTATTAATGGAGATTATGTATTGTTGATTCCTGCTAACGAAGAAGTTTTAATTAAAATTAATTATATAGGTCTAAAGCCAGTCGGTATTAAAGTTAAATTAAAACCAAATGAACAGTACGAATTTAACCCTGTTTTAAAAGATGATGTAGAACAATTTTCAGAAGTTGTAATTACAGGAACAAAAAAAAATGATATTGAAGGGGTTGTAAATTTAGACCCTTCAACAATTAGAAACACCCCATCTGCAAATGCAGGAGTTGAAGGGTTATTAAAAACGTTACCCGGTGTAAGTAATAATAATGAACTAAGTACACAGTATAATGTTCGCGGAGGTAATTTTGACGAAAACCTAGTTTATGTTAACGAGATTGAGGTATATAGACCTTTTTTAGTACGTTCAGGACAACAAGAAGGGCTTAGTTTTGTAAACAGTGATTTGGTTAAGAATGTTAATTTTTCTGCTGGAGGGTTTCAAGCAAAATATGGCGATAAATTATCATCAGTATTAGATGTTACTTATGACCGACCTACAAAAAAAGGAGCACAAGCAGAGTTTAGTTTGTTAGGCGGAAGTTTAGCGTTAAAAGGAGTATCTAAAAACAATAAAACATCTGCTATTTTAGGTGCAAGATATCGCGATAATAGTTTACTAGTAGATGCTCGTGATACCGATAGTAATTTTAGACCTAGATTTGTAGACCTTCAAAGTTATATTATTCACGATTTAAATTCTAAAGTAGAGTTGAGCTTTTTAGCAAACGTAGCTTTAAATATATACGATTTTGAACCAATTAGTAAAAGAACGAATTTTGGTACAGTAAATAGCCCAAGAGAATTAACAGTATTTTTTGACGGAGAAGAGCAAGATCGCTACCAAACTTTA
This sequence comes from uncultured Flavobacteriaceae bacterium, assembly GCA_964545595.1. Classification (GTDB taxonomy): domain Bacteria; phylum Bacteroidota; class Bacteroidia; order Flavobacteriales; family Flavobacteriaceae; genus Aquimarina. Next base: position 7,668 of record CAZJGP010000187.1, read on the forward strand.
TTTGGAGCATTTAAAACTACTTATAAGCCTAATGAAAATTTAAGTCTACGTTTTTTAGCTTCAGGATACCAAACACAAGAAGAAGAAAACTTCGATATTTTAGCAGAATATTTTATAAGCGATGTAAGTGCTGTGCCTGGTAGTGATAATTTTGATACTATAGAATCTATTGATGGAGTAGGTTCTGAATTCTCACATGCCCGAAATGCTTTAGATGCTGTAATTTTTAATGTAGAACACTTAGGTACTTATACTGTTAATAATTCTCAATTTGATTGGGGAGTAAAATATACTAGAGAAGATGTTAGAGATCGTTTAGATGAATTTGAATTTATTAGCGATGCCGGTTTTATTGTAAATGATACTTTTGATGAAACTCCTTTTATTCCGTTTGATAATGTAGATGATGGTGTTATAACACCATTTAATAGTGTTAAAGCAGATAATGAAGTGGTTATAAATAGATTTTCTGGTTTTGGGCAATGGAGTGGTAAAGCTGTTGTTGGTAATGATCATCAGCTATGGATTAATACAGGTATTAGAGCTCACCAATGGAAAGTAGATGCCAATGGAGCTTCAGGTGAAAGTCAAATTACTGTTAGTCCAAGGGCACAGTTAGCTTTAAAACCTAATTGGAATAAAGATGTGTTATTTCGTTTTTCAGCAGGTTTGTATCACCAGCCTCCTTCATTTAGAGAATTAAGAGATTTATCGGGAACAATAATACCAGATGTTAAAGCACAACAATCTTTTCATATATCATTAAGTAATGATTTCAGTTTTAAAATGTGGGACAGACCTTTTAAGCTTACTTCTGAAATTTATTATAAAAATTTAGATGATGTAAATACCTATACATTAGAAAATGTACGTATTCGTTACCGAGCTAATAATAATGCTACGGCATTTGCGCAAGGATTAGATTTGCGTATAAATGGAGAGTTTGTACCAGGTACTGAGTCGTGGTTTAGTTTTGGTTACTTGCGCACAGAAGAAAACCAAGATAACCGAGGGTATATTGCACGTCCGACAGATCAGCGTTTAAAATTTGGAGTACTTTTTCAAGACTATGTTAAGAATATTCCTAACTTAAAATTGTATTTAAATTTATCATACCAAACAGGTTTGCCAGGTGGTTCACCATTAAATGCTGACCCATTTGAATTTCAAAGTCGTTTAGATGATTATCGCCGTGTAGATGTGGGTACTTTTTACGAAATAGTAGGCGAAAATAAAAAAGCAAGAACATTCACGTTTTTAAACCATTTTAAAACTTTTGAAGTAGGTTTAGAAATCTTTAATATTTTCGATTTTAGAAACTCAATTACCAATACTTTTGTACGAGATGCAGATACGTTACAAGAATTTGCAATTCCAAATTTTCTTACCCCAAGAGTTTTAAATTTCAAAATGAAAATGTCATTATAATAAGGTTATTACACAGTATTTCGTAAGAGTATTTTATTAAAATTCTTACATTTGGTATATTAACTTTATTTATTTAAAATGTTCAAATTACTAAAGTATCTTTTTTATATAATAACAATCTTAATTATAGGAGCATCTGTATATATAGCAACCTTGCCCTCAAGATTTGAATATACCTATAACATAACATTAGATAAAATTTCTAAAAAACAATTAAAAAGTAAATTAATAGAATTTGAAAGTTGGAAAAAATGGGCTATAGACGATAATACATTGTTTAAAATAAAAAAGCACAAAGATCCTTTGCAAAGTAGTTTAGAAAGCAGTTTGACTAATAAACAAGAATTCAAATTAGAAAATGAACAAATAAGCGATTCTATAATTGTTCAAAAACTTTATACTGCAAAACAAGTAAATATTCAAACACTTACGTGGAATTTAGGTAAAGGAAGATATGTTAAAGCAGTAGAGTTAAAATTAAATGAAGAGTTAAGTTTTAGTGATAAATTATTAGAAATATTAAATAGAGAAAACTTCCGAAGAACATGGTTAATTGGTTTAAATGAGCGTTTATCTAATTTAAAACAAACCAAACCAATTGTAAAATCAACTGACTATACTTTGAGTAAGGTTAAAGAAAATACATTTGGACCATTACATTATATATACATAACAGGTTCAGGTAATATTAGCCATTTAGAAGAACAAACCGAAGAACATATTATAAAGCTTGAAGAATTTTTAGATAACAAAGATTTGAATAGTGTAGGTAAACCATTTACTATATATAATAATGAACCAACAAACGGAAATGTTATTTTTTCTACGGCATTACCTATAAGTGAGTCTATAACTATTAATTTAAGTAATTCGGTGCGTTATGCTTTTTTAGATACTATTAATGTATATGAACAAGAAGTAGTAGGTAACCCAGAAAATTTAGAGTTATTGTGGAAAAAAATGGAACAAACGCAGGAGTTGACATTTACTGAAATGACCAAAAATAGATTTGTAAAATATATAACACCATTGAATGCTTTAGATAATGTAAACAAAAAGCAAAAATTAGTTTGGGAAAAACAAGTTGTTTTAAAGAAAATAGAGACGGATACTATAAAAATAGATAGTATTATTAAAATTCCTGAAACAATAAAAGAAAAAGATATTTAAACGATTTCTACGATAATTTGTTGCAAAAGAGCCCTTAATAAAAA